>CADCQC010000133.1 GCA_902803455.1 uncultured Prevotellaceae bacterium | reverse complement strand
TTCACCGTCCATCGTGCGTTGTTTCTTCGACTGAACATAGTCTCCTATCTGATAGTCTTTTGTCTGTACGTCGTATTCCTTGCCATAGCGGAAATGGTCGAAGGTGAAATTGGCTTGTAAAGAGTTCTTCGCATTGAATTTGTAGATGGCTCCAGAGGAAATACGCAGACCTTTGTAGCGCATCTCATAATCGGTACCGCCAACAGGGACGGAAGCGGTGGCGGAACCCGTCTGCGAGCCGTCGTTGGCAGAGACCGTATTGGGACGGTCTGTGATTTTATAGGAATAGTCAAGTGTGGTGTTGAGGGCTAAGCGCTGGTCGTGGGTGTAGGTGAATGTCTGACCGAGGATATGGGAGCGGTAGCCGGTGAAGAGGGGGGCTATCGACTGTTGGGTTTGGGTTTCAGAGCCTTTCACATATTCCAGGTCGTTGTTGCGGTAACTGTCTGCGCGGTCGTGGCTGAAAGAGGTGTAGGAGCCGAAGCCGTTTTTGTTGATGTCAAGGGTGACACTCTCTGTCAGCACACCATGACCGCTGATGGTAGTCGCATTGGAGACGTTAAAGAAGGTACTGGTAGGTTGGTCGGTAATGATATTGATGACACCGGCGATGGCATCAGAGCCATAGAGTGAAGAGGCAGCACCGTCGAGCACTTCGATCCGCTTCACACGTGACATGTTGATCCGGGAAAGGTCGACGTTATTGGAGATGTCGCCCGAGAGTTTCTGTCCGTTGATGAGGATGAGGATATATTTGTTGCCGAGACCGTTCAGGCGCAAGAATGACCCCATGCTGTTGGGGGCCATCGACACCTGTGGCATCATGCGGGTGATGGCATTGTCAAAGGTCGTGATTCCTTGTTCACGGATTTCCTGCGCAGAGAGCACATGGACGGGAGTGGTCGTGGACTTCAACCGCTGGTGATGACCGGAACCAGTCACGACAATCGGGTTCAGATTGTATGTGCGGCTCGTCATCGACGAGTCACTATGCTGTTTTTGGTGTATTTGTGAAAAAGCGGCACTCCATGACAGGAGTGCCACTATAAGAATCATCGAACCTTTTTTCATCATCTTTTTAGTTGGGATCTATTAATTATATAGAATTAATAGAACAACCATTATTCTTCCTCTTCCTCTACGAACATCTCAGCGGCCTCGCGGGTGTGCTTCTTCCAGATAGCGCGGATGGAGGGATAATCGCCCAGACCCTTCAAAATGCAGTTGTTGGAGGTATTGTCGTCCTTACCGTCATACTGGCATTTGAATCCATGGTTGACGAAGAACTCACGCCAACTGTCGTTGCCGTTTTCAATACCTGACATGTCGTTGTGGGCATGGTCACCGGCGATGCACATCAGGGCATGGAGGGTCATGGTGGCGCCTTCCTTCACCTTGTTCTGCTCTTGCATACGGGTGAAGAGATCGTCCAACAGGTTGTCCTCCTGGTCAACAGTAGCCACGAAGAAGTTGGGATTCTTATCCTGAAGGGCTTCCTCCAACTGATTGTAGCGGATATTGCCATTACCATAGTTCTTGCTTTCTGGGTTTCCGTGACCCAGGAATGCCATCACATTGTCGCCCTGAGCATATTTGCTGAATTCTTGGTTAAGGACATTGGCCACTTCCTCTACATCCTCTTCTTCGATCATCAGCGGACCGCCAATGAATATTCTCACCTTATCCAGGTAGTTGGCATCAAGGTCGTTATAGATATTATTCTTGAAATCCTTGACGTAGGTGTCGCGCAGGCGCAGGAACTCCTCACCGGGGATAATATGGAGCGACTGCACGCGTATCTCCTCATACTTCTGACGGCCGATGGCCTCAAGCCAGAAGTTGGGGGCGTAGAAGTCCTGGCTGGCATAATGCTCACCCTCGCGGCTGCGGTTGATGCACTTGGCAGAGGTGAAAGCAAAATAAACATCATAATCTCTGAAGGCAGGATCGCTCTCATAGTCACTCACGATACTTTTGAAGGTCTTATGGGCGTTTTCCCATGTAGAACCGAAGGCAGCGAGCAAAAGGGCTTTCTTGTTGCCTTTGCTGGCCTTTTTGTTTTTGACCTGTGTCTCGACAGCGCTCATGTACTTCTCAAAGTTACTCTGTTGTGTAGAAGTGTTGTTGTCGTCATCGTCACTGCCGCAAGCGATGAAACCCGTCGTCAGTGCCATGGCCATGAAAGCCATCAGAAGATAATTAATCTTGTTCTTCATTTCTGTTTGTTTTTAAAGTTGAATAATGTTGATTGTATTTGATTTTCTTTCCGTGATTAAACCTGACGATCAGTGAGGCATAGATGGTGGTACCTGCTGTGGTGGTGCCGATGTGCATGCCATGCGGGGTATCGTCCACATAGTTGAAAATATTGTCTACACCTGCCTCAGCGCGCCAGGTCAATGTCTTGCTGTGACCAAGTTCATGTGTGGTGGAAATCCGCCAGAGTTGATAACCCTTGCCGTTGCCGTGTTTCTCATAGTAGCGTTTGGTCGAGGCACGCCCGTAGAGACCGACGCCAATGCGGTAGTCACGACTGAAACGATGATTCCACGTGGCATAGAGCGTGCCTTTGTGGTGGGCGGTGCCGTTGATGGTGAGGCGCCTGAATTGGTCGGTTTCTTCATCGTAGACGCTGCCTCGCGCCTGCAAGTAACTGTAACTGCCACCCAGCGAAATGTCTTTGTTCACATTGTACTTCACGTTGAGATCGAGGCCTGTGGTGTAGGCATCCTCAAGATTCTTGTACTGCTGTACCAATTGGGGATGATATTGGATGATGAAATCGCCTGGTGCCTGTGACAAAGGGATTTTGACCAGACTGATCATGTGGTCCACCCGATTGTAATAACCGGTCAGACTGATGCTCATCTGACTGACGCGGTATTCAGCGCTCAGCGAATAATAATTGCTGGTTTGTGGTTTCAGGTCCGTGTTGCCCAAGCAGAGTCCTGCCATGTTGCTCATGTAGCGGTAGTGCAGTTCCTTGGGCGTGGGGGATTTGAAACCCTGTGCCCATGAAGCACGGATGATCACATCGCCCAGTGACAGCATGCCGCTGACCTTTGGTGTGAGGCGTGTACCGAATTGCTGGTTGTGATCCAGTCGCAAACCGGCGGTGATGTTCAGATTTTCCAAGGGTGACCATTCGTCTTGTGCATAAAAAGCCTGTGTCCAGTCTGTCACCTTACCTTCTGCGACGCGGTTGGGGGCTTTCAGCCAGTCATAGCGGTAGTCATAGCCTACACTGAGCCGTTGTTTTCTGGGGAGTGTGAAGACTCCTTTCAGCTGTACCATCGCACGCCGTTGGTCAGACTGCAGTACCCTGTCGCCATCGAAGTAGATGGGGGCGTAGGGCGAGGGATCTGTTTCGTCAAGAACACCATTGAGCGAGGTGTAGTCGTAGTAGTAGGCATGTCGGTTCCATGTCACGTCGGCAGTCAGAATATGATCACCAGCCATGTTCCATGACCATCCGGCCGCCAATGCCGCATCGTCATACGACAGGTCATAGTAATGGGCGACTTCAGAGTCGCCGCCACGGGGATGGAAGATACGCTTATGGTAAAGCATTCCTTCCGCATAGGCATCCATCCCTTTGCCTGGTTGGATGGACAGGCGTTCTGACAACTGCCAGAGTTGGTTCTTGCTTACCGTCTTGTTCATCGTGTTTGTGATGATGCGCCCGCCATAGCGTTCGGGAGCTTCCATTTCGAAGTTGCGCCAACCGTCGGTGCGGCGGTAATGGAAGTTGGTGAAACTGCGCACAGGTCCCAGCATCAGTCCCACAGCATTGTGCTGCCGCAGGTCACCGTAACTGCCGCCACGTGTCTCGTTCTCCAACTGGATGTTGCTCTCCTGTTTGCGGGTGATGATGTTGATGACACCTGCGATGGCATCCGATCCGTAAAGGGCCGAAGCGGCACCTTTCACGATCTCGATGCGCTCGATACGGGCAGGATCAATCTGTCCCAGATCGTTCTCGCCACCATTATCGCCGTGCAGACGTTTGCCATCCACCAGTATGAGGATATAGGAGTTGCCCAGGCCGTTCATTTGCATCTGACTTCCCATATCGTCCTCGTTGAAGGCGAAAGAGGCGGTCAGGCCGCTGAGGATTTCCTCTAAAGACCGGCCTGCATAGTTTTCCAGCAGTTTGCCAGAAATGACTTCTGTCTGCACAGGGGCATTCTTGAGCAGATGATAGGTGCCGGTACCCGTCACAACCACTTCCTGCAAAGAATCTTCTTTCAAGATGGTTTGCGCCGATACAAAGGAAAATAGGCATAATAATGCCCATACAGTAAAAGGTCTCTTCATAAGCATGAGAATCGCAGCGCATTTTCCTGTACGCTGATTGATAAATGATGTCATGGCAGGTCTTCTGACTTTCCCCAGTCCGTCTTACCTTCCCGGTCTGATACCAGTGGCGTTATACAGACAGACTTGTCAAAGGGGGATCACAGCTGCAGGTACAGTTCCGGATTCTCACCGTATTCCCTTGCATCAGGATGGCATCGGCCATCACGATTTCCGTTGACAGTGCAAAAATACAACTTTTTTTGATAAACATGCATATTTGGATTTTTTTTTCTATTTTTGCAGCCGATGATACCACAATTTCTTTTGGCTGCTCCTGCAAGTGGCTCTGGTAAGACAACGATTGCCAGAGGTCTGATGGCATTGTTGACAGGGAAAGGTTACCGTGTGCAGCCTTTCAAATGCGGTCCCGATTATATCGACACCAAATTCCATCGTGATGTCTGTGGGCACCCAAGTGTCAACCTTGATACGTTCATGGCCTCACCTCAGCATATCGGTGAGTTGTATGCCCGTTACGCCTCAAAGGCCGACATCTGTGTGGTAGAAGGCATGATGGGACTTTTTGATGGATACGACCGTGATAGAGGTTCGTCTGCCGAGGTGGCACAGGTGTTGTCGCTCCCCGTCGTGCTGGTGGTGGATGCCCGGTCGGCCGCTTATTCGGTCGCTCCATTATTGTCTGGCTTCCTCCATTTCAATCAGCAGATCCGTATAGCTGGTGTCATCTTCAATAAGGTGGGGAGTACGCGTCATCAGGAGATGCTGCGTCAGGTGTGTGAGGATGTGGGTATCGAGTGTCTTGGCATGGTGCCCAGAAATGACCAACTGGGCACAGGGTCGCGCTATCTGGGGTTGGATTTCTCTCAGATGACACAGGCCGATGAATGGGTAGGCATCATGGACAAGTCGGTCAACTGGAGACGCCTGTTGCAACTCACATCCATGCCACGGCCTGCAGTTACTTCTTCTGCTTGCAGACTCATCCCAGGAAAAACACTTATCGCTTGTGATGGGGAGGCTTTTTCTTTCCTTTATCAGGAGACATTAGACCGATTTGAGCACTATGATTTCTTCCAACCGGAAGATGATGTGGCTATCCCTGAAGACATCGATCTGCTCTATCTGCCAGGTGGGTATCCTGAGAAACATTTACAGGAGTTGGTTGGTGCTCAACGCACACGTGATTCCATCAAGACCTATGCCGGTCGTGGAGGACGTGTGGTGGCAGAATGTGGCGGCATGATCTATCTCTGTCGCAGCATCGTCACCGACGAGGGGACGTTTCCTATGTGTGGCGTCTTGCCGGCCACCATCACGGCGCGCAAAGAGGACCGGAAACTGTCGTTGGGCTATCGCCGGTTCTTCGTCAATGATCTCGAATATCGTGGCCATGAGTTTCATTATACCCAATTCATGGGAGACAAGCCCGCTTCTTCCATTCCTGTGACGGATGCCGGTGGCCGTGGGGTGGATACGACCATTTTCCGCAATGGGAATATCTTTGCCAGTTACACCCATCTGTATTGGGGGACGAATGACCTTCTTTCTTTATTCTCATCATGAAACAGACATTACATCCTTTGATGCTGGCAGGAACAGGCAGCGACGTGGGCAAGAGCGTGCTCGCTGCGGCTTTTTGCCGTATCTTCCTACAAGATGGATATAGCCCCGCTCCTTTCAAAGCGCAAAACATGGCGCTGAATTCTTTCGTCACGCCTGAGGGACTTGAGATCGGACGGGCTCAGGCTGTTCAGGCAGAGGCGGCGGGAATCCCCTGCCATACAGACATGAATCCTCTGCTCCTCAAACCACAATCCGACCACAATAGTCAGGTGGTGCTCAATGGTAAACCTGTCGGAAGTCGTGACGCATACGATTTCTGGAGAAGGCGGCATGAGGCTGGAGTATCTATGAAAGGTACTGATGACATCGATTATTGGAAGGAGGTCTGTGCGGCATTCGATCGGTTGAACCAGCAGTTCAATCCCATCGTGATGGAGGGGGCTGGGAGCATCTCTGAAATCAACTTGCGGTCGACAGATATCGTCAATATGCCCATGGCCCGTCATGCGGATGCGGATGTCATCCTTGTCGGCGATATCGACAGAGGTGGTGTGTTTGCTGCGGTGTATGGCAGCATCGCCTTACAGGATGAGGAGGACCGGCAGCGCATCAAGGGTGTCATCATCAATAAATTCCGGGGTGATCTGCGACTTTTCGACGACGGAAGAAAAATGCTGGAGGATATCTGTCATGTGCCGGTGCTGGGTGTCATACCTTATTTCAAGGATATCTATGTGGAGGAAGAGGACAGTGTCGACCTGGCTGCCAAGTCGATGCAGGCTGAACGGGGCCGAGTCAATGTGGCTGTGGTTTTGTTGAGGCATATCTCCAACTTTACCGATTTCAATGTGCTGGAGCGTGACCCAAGGGTGCACTTGTTTTATACGAGCAACACAGATGACTTGCTCAAAAGCGACATCATTCTTCTGCCGGGTACTAAATCCACGATCAGTGACCTGTATGAACTCAGACGCAATGGTGCCGCGCAAGCCATCGTCAGGGCGTATCGACAGGGCACGGCAGTCTTTGGCATCTGTGGGGGATATCAGATGATGGGACAGGAAATCAACGACCCCTTGCATCTGGAAAGTGACTTGGAAAGAATACCCGGATTGGGACTGTTGCCCACCACTACCACGATGACAGAGGAAAAAACCACCCGACAAGTGAGATTCCGGTTGAAGGACTCCCGGTGGATGACAGGTTATGAGATCCACATGGGTGAGACAGTGCTGACGGAGGACAAAGATGTCGCTCCACTCGTGGAGATGGAAGACGGGAAGGTGGACGGCTGCTGTGTCAACGGCAAATGCATGGGAACCTATGTCCATGGTATTCTCGATCATACAGATTTCATCAACATGCTGTTGCAACCTTTTGCCGAGAAGATCAAGGAGAGCGCCATGCCATTTGATTACCATACCTTTAAGCAACAGCAGTATGACCTATTGGCTGACCATGTACGCAGACATGTGGACATGACACTGTTGTATCAAATACTGAAAGGCCATGATTGACGGACATGGAGATGACTTGTTCCGTTATGAGGGCATCACGGTGAATTTCAGTTCAAACATTTATGCCCATGCCGACCTTGAGGGGTTGGAACGGCATCTATGTGCGTGTATGCCGCTCATCCGCCACTATCCTGAGCCACCGGCCTGTCAGTTGGAGAGGATGTTGGCGAAGGAATGGGGCATCGCTCCAGAACAGGTGCTGGTCACCAGCGGCGCCACAGATGCTATTTATCTCATCGCTCAGACATTTCGTGACTTGAGGACTTTTCATGTGGAATATCCCACTTTCAGTGAATACGGTGATGCGTGCAGGATTTTCGGATATCAGGAGGAGAAACAGGGCGCGCTCGCCTGGTTGTGTAATCCCAACAACCCGACGGGTGAGGTGCGGTCACGGGAGAGCGTCATTGATATGGCAAAGAGACATGAGATCCTGGTGGTCGACCAGTCGTATGAGGATTATACGTTGGAACCGATGATGACGGCGGACGAGGCGGCGGAAATCGATCATTTGATTCAAATACGGTCGATGACCAAGAGATATGCTGTTCCTGGCTTACGGTTGGGAGTCGTCACTGCTGCGGAACCTGTCGTCAGTATGCTTCGCCATAACTACCGCCCATGGGCGGTCAATGCGCTGGCGGTGGAGGCGGGAAAATGGTTGGTATGCCACCGGCAACGGATCTTGCCTCCATTGGAGCGCTATCTGTCTGAGGCCAGAAGATTGGAGGCGTGCCTCAACCTGTTGCCTGAGGTGGTGGCATATCCTTCAAAAACCAATTTTATGTTGTGTGAGATCAAGAGCCATGCTGCAGCCATGCTGAAGGATGAACTGGCTGTCAGAAAAGGGATGCTCATCCGGGATGCCTCCAATTTCACGGGACTGACGCCACATCATTTCCGTGTGGCAGCGCAGAGCCCTCAGGAGAATGACAGACTGGTGGAGGCTATCCTTTCTTTTGTGCAATCATCAAGAAAAAACTGATGGACGAAACGCTTTTATACCCTCTTTTGGTGGGATGGATTCTCGATCTAGTGCTGGGGGATCCTGAGAGGTTGCCGCATCTGGTGGTGGCTTTCGGACGGGTCATCGCATTTTTTGAACACCGTCTCAACAAGGGAGCGCACCGTAGGCTTTGGGGTGGCGTGATGGCAGCCGGACTTCTGATGGCTTCCTTCTTCATCGTCTATCTGGTGGACCGATGGCTGATGGATGTCAGTGTGGCCGCCGCAATCATACTGCGAACAGTATTGGTTTTCTATTGCCTGGCTGGCACGACACTCGTCAGAGAGGTGCGACAAGTCTTTCTCGCGGTTGACAGGTCTTTGGAGGATGGCCGTCGACAGGTGGCACGTATCGTTGGACGAGATACCAGTACACTGTCTGCACAAGAGGTGCGCACGGCAGCTTTGGAGACGTTGGCGGAAAATCTGAGTGATGGTGTGATCGCTCCCTTGTTTTGGCTGGCCGTGGGGGGAGTGCCGGCGATGGTGGCTTATAAGATGGCCAATACCCTTGACTCCATGGTGGGATACCGCACACAGCGGTATCGTGAGTTTGGTTGTGTGGCGGCTAAGACCGACGACGTGCTGAATTTCATTCCTGCGCGGCTCACGGCTTTGCTCATGGTGATCGTAGCGGGAAAATGGAAACTGTGCTCATTCGTCTGGCATTACGGAAGATGCCATGCCAGTCCCAACAGCGGGTATCCTGAGGCTGCGCTTGCAGGAATTCTTGATTGCCGTTTTGGAGGGCCACATATCTATTTCGGAGAATTGATAGACAAACCATATATTGGCAGCAATGACCGCCTGCTGACATCTCAGGATATGAGAAAAGCCATCAGGGTCAACCGGTTGGCAGAGTTGTTGATGGTGGGATTGCTGACAGTTTTATATATACTATGATGAGAACATTTAAGATCAGAAAACCCGACCAGGAAATGCTCGGGTTGATCACCGACAAGATTGATCATCTCAACAAACCAAAAGGTTCGTTGGGAGAACTGGAGAGATTGGCTGCACAGATTTGTCTGATACAACAGACGCTGTCTCCCGTCCTTTCGCATCCATGTCATCTCCTCCTCGGAGGCGACCACGGGATCGAACGCGAGGGGGTGAGCCTTTCACCCCGTGAGGTGACATGGCAGCAGATGATCAATTTCACACATGGCGGTGGAGGGGTTAATATGCTGTGCCGCCAGCATGGTTTCGATTTGCGGATTGTGGATATGGGGGTCGATCATGATTTGGCGGACGTGCCAGGGATCATCCATCACAAAATCGCCTGGGGAACGGAAAATTTCCTCTATGGTCCCGCCATGACACAGGCGCAGTTTGACCAGACAATTGATGTGGGTGCCATGCTGGTGGATGAATGTCACCGGGAGGGATGCAATGTGGTCTGCATCGGAGAGATGGGCATCGCCAATACCTCACCCTCAAGTATCTGGATGAGTCTGATGGGGCATCTGCCGCTTGATGAGTGTATCGGTGCGGGAGCTGGTCTTGATACGGCTGGCGTCCGACATAAGCGTGAGGTGCTTCGGGCTGCGGTAGACCATTATTTGCATACCCGCACGGGCGACAGCATCGAGGAGATGGTGCGCTATTTCGGCGGGTTTGAGATGGTGGGGGCGATCGGTGCCATGTTAAGGGCTGCAGAACTGGGCATGGTGGTGCTTGTCGATGGCTTCATCATGACGGCCTGCATGTTGGCAGCGTCAAGATGGTATCCCGACATTCTCGACTATGCTGTTTTTGGTCATTGTGGTGATGAGTCTGGTCACCGGCGCATGTTGGATTTGATGAATGCGCGCCCGTTGCTCCAACTCGGTCTGAGGTTAGGGGAGGGAACAGGCGCGCTCTGTGCTTATCCAATCTTGGAAACTGCCGTCAGAATGGTCAATGAGATGAACGACTTCGATCATGCGCACATCACCAAGTATTTCTGAGGGGCCTTACTGGATTCCGATAGCGTGAGTAAGGCCAACTATATAATCTTAGGTTCTGTGATGATTTTTCCTCGGCAGAAACGGTATTCTATCTGGCGGTCATCGCCAAGGTAGATGTATCGCTCCAACCGTTCTAACAGGGTGTAGTTTTCGAAGTTAAGCACGCTGTCGTCAATGACCAGCGCGTCGAATTCGTAGCCTGGTTCGAAACTGCCCACTTTGCCGAAGAAACTGCCGGCCGACTTGGTGGCAATCCAGAATATTTCGGGCAGAGTGAGGAAATGCTTGTCGTGATTAAATTCATAGTGCATCTTACTGACCTGAATGGCATATACCAGCATGCGGAACATATTCAGGTCGTGACCACCGCTGATGTCGCTGCCCAGTCCGACACGCAGACCTTCTTCGAGGAAAGTGCGGACGGGTGCCATGCCCGACGCTAAGTTGTAGTTTGACGTGGGACAGTGGGCCACCATGACATTGTTGCGCTTCATCAGTTCCAGTTCGTTTCCTGCGGTCCACACGCAGTGAGCCATGATGGTGGGCGTCTGTCCGAAGAGTCCGTAGCGGTTGTAGGCATCACCATAACTATGGCTTTCAGGTTCCAATTCAGCCACCCAGGCAATCTCTGACTTGTTCTCCGAAAGATGCGACTGTACCGGCAAGTGATATTTGTGGGCCAATTGACCACAGGCTTCCAGCAAATCTGGTGTGCAAGATGGCACGAAACGGGGCGTGATGATGGGACGTACCAACGCATCGGGGTGGTTGAATTCCGCAATCAGCCGTTCATTCCCTTCCACGGCAGCCTCTGTGTCTTCGCAGAGCGCTTTCGGACAGTTGCGGTTCATGGCGACCTTGCCCACCAGGGCACCCATGCCGGCTTCCTCATACAGTTTCATCAGCAGACGGGTACTTTCCGTATGGACGGTGCCGAATACGCAACTGCGCATCGTACCAAAAAGCCATTGGGTATGCAGGAAACGGCGATACATTTTCTCTGCATAATGAATGTCGGCGTACTTCGACTCCTCGGGGAAGGTATAGTTCTGCAACCACGGCAACAGTTCCAGGTCCATCGCCACACCTTGGTTGCGCACCTGTGGAGCATGCACGTGCATGTCGTTCATGGCTGGTATCAGCAGACGGTCACCGAAATCTATGATTTCAGCATCCTCACTATCTAATGATGCCAAATCTTTCGCCACTCCTATCACACGCCCTTCGGCGTCTACGGCGACATAACCATTTTCAAACACTTCGCAATGGCTTTGCTCCTTTGTAAAAAGGATATGTGCTTTATAGATCTTTTTCATATGATGAATTATTGGTTGAAGAATATACTTTAATTGTCTTCGATGATGATACGGCCTTGTGGTTGTGCATAGATATCGGGAATGATGCCTCCGAGGGAGCCCTCCATGAAAATGGCTAAAATGTCGCGGGTGAGTGTGGGGAGGAAGGAGAGTAGGCGACAGTCTTTCAGCAAGTCGAAGAAGGCACCGCCCTTATAGTAATCGGGTACGGCGATGGTGTAAAGGCGTTTGGTGTCAATAGGCAGCCATGTGGAAGTCTCCTTGTCGAGCACGGACACATCGCTCACCGTGTGACTCTGCTGGTGGATGGTGTAGCGCAGTCCAGATACTTGCGGAAACTGTCCCTCCTCGGCAGGCAGAGCGGCGGTACACCGCTCCAGGACGGTGAGGATCTCCGCACCTGTGGCCTCAATCATCATCATATAGTTGTCGAAGGGCAGCACGTTGGTGACATCACCATAGGTGATGGTGCCGGCAGCGATGTTGCTGCGGATGCCACCACCGGTGTAGAGCCCTATCTCGGCTTGCATGGCTTCGCGGAAGGCATCCGTCACCAGGTCGCCGAGGTTGGTCTCTGATCGGCGCACCTGTCTCACACCATTGGCATCGGTGATGATCAAGTCGAAGTCGCTATGGCATATCGGACGGGCAATCACTTTCTCCATTTCCTTGCGTACACTGTCGACGGTTGTGCTGACATGCATGTTCTCAAAGGTGATGTCCTTCGTGGGGATGAGGGTGGTGGTGATGTGTCCGTCGGTGGTGATGACGAGTTTGCCGACATTGGCAAACCCCGTGCCTGTCTGTGATATGGGAATCATTTTCCCGTCGAGGTTGGCCACTTCATCGTGAGGGATGGCAGAGTGGGTATGTCCGTCGAGCACCACATCGATGCCTCGTGTGGCGGCAATCAACTCGTGCGAAGAGATACCCAGCGCTGGCTTCGCTTCTCCCAGGTGTGATAATGTCACCACGTAGTCGGCTCCCTCACTGCGTGCCGCATCCACGGCTGTCTGTACCAGTTCGCAGACATCATTGGGGCGCAAGTCAGCGAGTTGGTCACCTTCTTCGTCGAAGAAAGAATATCCCTCATCGATCATTGTCTCAGGGGTGAGGACACCCACGAAGGCTACACGCTTACCGCCATAGCGATGGATGGTGTAAGAGGCAAAATAGGGAGTGGTGGAACCGGTGTCATAATAATTGGTGCATAAGACGGGGGTGTTCATTTCTTCCATCAGTTCTTTCAAATGCACCAAGCCGTAGTCGAACTCGTGGTTACCCAGTGCGATGGCATCGTAGCCCACATTGCGCATGATGTCCACAATATATTTTCCGCGTGACAGGGCTCCAGGCGTGCCTCCTTGAAGAAAGTCACCACAACTCACAATGCCAGTCCAGACGGTGTCTCGCTGCATGATAGCGTCGCGCAGTCCGGCCATCTTTGTATAACCGTCGATGGCACAGTGCACATCGTTGTCATAAAGTATGACAATGCTCTTCTGTAGACCTTCGGAACCAGAGGCGCTATCCTCATCACTGCAGGAGGTGAAGAAGGTGGCTGCGAGAGCCAGCATGATGAAAATGATCTTCTTGGTGCTCATCTTTGTCCCTATTTTTTTCAAATCAATAAGTTTGCGCTGTATAGAGTTGAGCGTACTATATCTAAATGCGAAGGTACAAATTATTTAGCAAAAATCGTGCAGTTTTATTCTGAATTTGCAGCATGGTGCTTTCATTGGACAAAAATTGTATGTCGTTAAGAGCAAAGAGTCAGAAGCTGTTCCTACAAAGACTTGCTTTAAAGATTATACATAACAAAAGATGGATTTTTAAAGATTTTATTTTGTATAAAAGATAAAAATGGTAAATTAGCCCCAAAATTCATGTATAGATGATAAATAGTCCCCTTTTTTGTCATCATATACTTTTAAAATAGAAGTTATACCGATGATAGTGACCATTATCAGACATACTCGTGTGGGTGTTCCCCGTGGCGTCTGCTACGGGTGGAGTGATGTGCCGTTGGCAGAATCGTTTGAGCAGGAGGCGGCGCTCACGAAAAGCAGACTGGAGGGCATGGTGTTTGACCATGTGTTTACCTCGCCGTTGACAAGAGCCAGACGGTTGGCTGACTATTACGGCTATCCTGAGGCGATAGTCGACGACAGGTTGAAAGAGTGCCATATGGGCGAGTGGGAGATGCAGCGGTATGACGATATTCAGGATCCGGTGCTCCAACAGTGGTATGAGGACTATATGCATGTGCAACCGACAGGGGGAGAGAGTTTTCCTGACCTCTACCGGCGCGTGTCTGCTTTCCTTGATGAATTGAAACAAAAGAAATACCACCATGTGGCCTTATTTGCACATGGTGGTGTGGCGTTATGTGGCGGTATCTATGCCGGTCTTTTCACCGAGAAAGAGACCGCCGATCATCTGCTCGGTTACGGTGAGATGATGGAGATCGAGATATAGGTGGTGTGATATAGGCGGAGGATCGTCAACAGGGCCAAATGATTGGCGCAGTAAGGCCTATTCAAGGACGTAAAATCGCCAAAAATGAAATGACTATCCCTCGATCTGCCGCAGACGGGCGATGTATTTCCCTAAGATGTCGAACTCCAGATTGACAACGCTGCCTACCGCTATCTGACAGAAATTGGTGTTCTCCATCGTATAGGGGATGATGGCCACTTGGAAGGTGTCTTCTGTGGGATTGCATACGGTGAGCGACACTCCATTCACCGTCACGCTACCTTTGTAGACCGTGAAATAACCTCTTTTGGCCATTGCCGGATCATAGTCATAACGGAAGGTGAAATAGGTGCTGCCGTCGGCATCTTCCTTGGCTATGCAGCGGGCTGTGGTGTCTACATGGCCTTGTACGATATGGCCGTCAAGACGACCATTCATCAGCATCGAACGCTCCACGTTGACCTTGTCGCCAACAGCCAACAGACCTAAATTGGAACGGTCGAGGGTCTCGCGCATCGCAGTCACTGTATAGGTGCCGTCTGTGATGCGCACCACCGTCAGACACACACCATTATGACTGACGCTCTGATCGATTTTCAACTCACCGACAAAGGAGCAGGTGAGGGTCAGGTCTATATTGCCGCCATCGCGGCTGATGGCCTTCACTGTGGCCATTTCTTCTACTATTCCAGAAAACATATCGATAAAGTGATAGGTGAAAAAAAGAAAGGTCGTACCGGTGATGTGATGAAAACTCCGTTTTCAGATGATTTGGGGGCTCTATGTCTTTGTAATCCACCGGCAATGCTGCTCTCCTTACGGATGTGGCCCGCCATTGACAAAAGAGGTAATCCCGGTTTTCGAAATAATTTGATGAGTATCCCGATCTAACCCGATACGACCAAAAGTGTTCCTTTCTATTGCAAAAGTATAGTTTTCCTTCCAATCCTCCAAATAAAATGGCGGATTTTTGCTGTCTGCCTGCCTTGGACGCTCATCTCACTTCTGCCAGAATCTCCGACAGTGTGGGATGGATATGCACGATGTCGCGCAGTTGGTCTATCGTCGCTCCCATGGCCATGAGGGATGAGGCCTCCTGCACCAGATCGGCGGCATGGGCACCATAGACATGGCAACCGATCAGATGGCCATCGGCATCCACAAGCACCTTTACCATGCCTTCTGACTCATCCATCGCCAAGGCTTTGCCGTTGGCTCTGTAGTAGCCTTTCAGACAGCGGTAATCGGACACCTCTGCTTTGCACACCTCTTCCGTCAGTCCTACACTCGCTGCCTCTGGCAGTGTGAAGATGGCGGCAGGGATGAGATGAAGGCGGATGTTGTCTTCACGTCCGAGAATCTGGTTGACGACATGCAGACCTTGTGCGGTGGCGGCATGGGCAAGCATGGTGATGCCATTCACGTCGCCAATGGCGTAGATGCCTTCTGCTGTCGTGCGCAGATCAGCATCGACCGTGATGCCGATACGGCTGGTCTCCACACCAGCTTTCTCAAGATCGAGGCCATCGGTACTGGCGGCCCTGCCGGTGGCGATAAGGATGGTGTCGGCCTCCACGGTGCCTTCCTTGCCTTTACGCTCATAGACCACGCCCTCAGAGTTGATGGCTTTCACAGCTGACTGCATGAGGAAGGTCACACCACGGCGGGCAATCGACTGACGGAGACGTTTGGCGATATCGCCGTCGATGGCGGGAAGGCATTCCTTGAGAAACTCCACTACCGTCACCTCACTGCCAAAGCTGCTGAAGATAGAGGCAAACTCCATCCCGATGACACCGGCTCCTACAATGCACAACCGTCGGGGAATGGATGTCTTCTCCAACAGTTGGGTGGAGGTGACCACCCTCGGGTCGTCTATCCCAGGGACAGGCAGACGCTTGGCGTGTGAGCCGGTAGCGATGATGATATGAGATGCCGTATATTCTTCCTCACCTACAGCCACGGTCTTCGGTCCGGTGAAATGGGCTTTGCCGCGTACCAGGGTGATGCCGGGAGCAGAGAGCAGGGTCTCCACCCCTTGACGCAAAGAATCCACCACTTGGCGTTTACGGTCCATCACACGGTTGTAATCCAGGGTGTAACTGAGGTCGCTCAAACCAAAGGTGTCGGCCTTGCGAAGCGTCTCAAGGATCTCCGCATGGCG
>CADCQC010000132.1 GCA_902803455.1 uncultured Prevotellaceae bacterium | reverse complement strand
TGGACGTGAAGCCTGATAGCAACAGACCATCCGTGGCTTATTTCAGCATGGAGTATGGTCTTAATCAGGTTCTCAAGATCTATTCCGGTGGCCTTGGTATGCTCGCCGGTGACTATCTGAAGGAGGCTTCTGACAGCAATGTTGATATGTGCGCAGTGGGATTCCTATATCGTTTTGGCTATTTCAAGCAGTCGCTTTCCATGGATGGACAGCAGATTGCCAATTATGAGGCACAAAACTTCAACTCGCTTCCTATCGAGCGTCAGTTGGATGCTGATGGCAACCAGCTGGTGGTCGATGTTCCTTACATGAATTATCAGGTGCATGCCTATGTGTGGCGTGTGAATGTAGGACGCATCGCTCTGTATCTTCTCGATACCGACAATGAGATGAACTCAGAGTTTGACAAACCCATTACCCACTCCCTCTATGGTGGTGATTGGGAAAACCGCCTGAAGCAGGAAATCCTCCTGGGTATCGGTGGTATGCTTACCCTCAAGAAACTGGGCATCAAGAAGCAGATTTACCATTGCAACGAGGGACATGCTGCCCTTTGCAATCTCCAGCGTCTTTGTGACTATGTGCGCGAGGGATTGTCATTCAACCAGGCTCTTGAACTGGTGAGAGCTTCTTCTCTCTATACCGTACACACTCCTGTGCCAGCCGGTCACGACTATTTCGATGCCGACATGTTTGGCAAATACATGGGTGGATACCCCGCCATGCTGGGAATCACTTGGGATGAGTTCATCGGTATGGGCCGTCAGAACCCAGATGACCATTCAGAGCGTTTCTGCATGTCTATTTTTGCTTGCAATACTTGTCAGGAAGTAAATGGCGTGAGCAAGCTGCACGGATGGGTTAGCCAGAAGATGTTTGCTCCGATTTGGGCTGGCTATTATCCCGAAGAGAACCATGTGGGATATGTCACCAATGGTGTCCACTTCCCCAGTTGGGCTGCTACAGAGTGGCGTCAGCTCTATGCACGTCATTTCGACAAGAAATTCATGAGCGATCAGAGCAATGAGAAGATCTGGAGCGCTATCCATCAGGTTGATGATGAGGAGATCTGGAACACCCGTATGGCACTCAAGAAAAAGCTGGTGGCTTATATCCGTGATAAGTTCCGTGAGACATGGCTCAAGAATCAGGGTGATCCCTCAAGGGTTGTCACACTCTTGCAGCGTATCAATCCCGACGCCCTGATGATTGGCTTCTGCCGTCGTTTTGCTACCTACAAGCGTGCTCACTTGCTCTTCACCGACTTGGATAGACTTTCCAAGATCGTCAACAATCCTGAGCGTCCCGTGCAGTTTATCTTCTCCGGTAAGGCACACCCTGCTGACGGTGCCGGACAGGGACTTATCAAGCGTATCTTCGAAATCAGACAGCGGCCAGAGTTCCTTGGCAAGATCATCTTCCTTGAGGATTATGACTTCCGTCTTGCCCGTCGCCTCGTGTCGGGTGTTGATATCTGGATGAATACACCGACCCGTCCTCTTGAGGCTTCCGGTACATCGGGAGAGAAGGCTGAGATGAATGGTGTGGTCAACCTTTCCGTGCTCGACGGATGGTGGCTTGAGGGATATCGTGAGGGTGCCGGATGGGCACTCACCGAGAAGCGTACCTATCAGAACCAGGGTTATCAGGATCAGCTTGATGCCGCTACAATCTATGGTTTGCTGGAGAATGAGATCATCCCGCTCTATTACAACAAGAATGAGAAGGGATACAGCGAGGGTTGGATCAAGGTCATCAAGAACTCCATCGCTTCCATCGCACCTCATTATACTATGAAACGTCAGCTCGACGACTATTATTCCAAGTTCTATTGCCGTCTGGCTGAGCGTTCGGAGAAATTGCATGCCAATGACAATCAACTGGCCAAGGAGATCGCTTTCTGGAAAGAGACGGTCGCTGAGCGTTGGGATGCCATCAAGGTCGTGTCAAGGGAGAGCGATCTTTCTGAGGCTGCCGAGACTGGCGTGGGCTTCACCGTGAAGTTTGTTATCGACGAAGCTGGTCTTGATGATGCCATCGGTTTGGAGTTTGTGATACTCAAGACAGATGAAAACGGAGAAGACCGCATCAACAAGGTACATCAGTTTGAATTGGTCAACAAGTCGGGGAATGAATACACATTTGAGTGCCATATCGTTCCCGACAAGGCCGGCACCTATAAGACTGGTGTGCGTATGTATCCTAAGAATGACAAATTGCCTCACCGTCAGGACTTCTGCTATGTGAGATGGCTCTAATCATTTGATACACAAATAGAAAATCCTTAAGACCGCAAAGATCTTAAGGATTTTTTCTATCTGTTGCTGAAACATCTATGGCGGGTGGGGAGCCAGCGCTCCCTGGTTTCCGCTCTTGGCTTTCAGCCTTTAGTTATACCAGATACTGTGAACTGATGCTTTGGTTGGAAATCACCCTTCTGATGGTTTCTGCAAACATGTCGGCCACGGAGATCTGCTTTACTTTCGGACAGCGGTTGCTGTAAGGAATGGAGTCGGTGAACACGATCTCCTCCAAAGCAGAATTGGCGACATTCTCATTGGCGGAACCACTCATCACACAATGTGAGGCACATGCACGTACACTCTTGGCTCCGGCACTCTTCATCAGATCTGCTGCCTTGGTGATCGTCCCGGCAGTATCGACGATATCATCGACAATGACCACGTTCTTGTCTTTCACGTCGCCGATGATCTGCATGGTGTCCACCACGTTGGCACGGGCACGTGTCTTGTTGCAGAGCACCAATGGACAACCCAGGTATTTGGCATAGGTGTTGGCACGCTTTGAACCACCGACATCAGGAGAGGCGATGACCATGTCTTCCAACCTCAATGATTGCAGGTAGGGCAAGAGTACGCCAGAGGCATAGAGATGGTCGACGGGGACATCGAAGAATCCTTGAATCTGGTCGGCATGCAGGTCCATTGTGATGACACGGTCCACACCCGCCACACTCAGAATATCGGCCACCAGTTTGGCACCGATGCTCACACGGGGCTTGTCCTTGCGGTCTTGACGAGCCCATCCGAAGTAAGGCATCACGGCATTGATGGTGCGGGCTGAGGCACGCTTGGCTGCATCAATCATCAGCAGTAATTCCATGAAGTTGTCGGCGTTGGGGAATGTGCTTTGCACAAGAAACAAGTCACGGCCACGGATAGACTCTTCGTAAGAAACAGAGAATTCTCCGTCAGAGAAATGGGTGATTTGCAGTTTGCCTAATGGGCAACCGAGGCTTTGGCAGATTTTCTCTGCCAAGTATTTCGTGTTGGTGCCCGAGAATACCATGAAAGAATTTGGGTCAATCATTACTGTTAGTCTTTTTTCGTTTGATATTGCTATCCTATTGCAGATTTTAATTTACCGAAGTGGGTGATGACATGTTTGAAGTCGGTCTCATGGTGGATGTCGAAACGGTTCCACAAGTCACCACAGACGACAACACCACCAAAGCCAAGGTCACGTAGTTGGCGGATACTATCCAATGACACGCCTCCAAGCGCATAGACATGTTTGTCGATGAGACCATGTCGGCTGGCCATCTGGAGGTCCGCGGCACTGAACGTGGCTTGCTGCCCGGTTTCAGAGATGCTGTCGAAGATGTTGCGTAGGAAGACGTAGCGGGCTTTCCGCTTCGCCTCTTTCAGAAGTGAGAGGTCGTTGCATGAGCGGCTGAAATTGCCGCGATAACCTGATGGCCGGTCTGCCGTCGCATCATTTAGATGGATGCCCGCAAGTCCGAACTCCTCTTTCAGGTAATAATGGTCATGAACGGTGATGCGACGATGTGTACTTTCTGGAAGAAGAGAGAGAAGCCGCTCGACATAGATGGGGGAGGAGTCGGGCTTGTAGATGTGCAGATCATCGAGACCCTCGTCGAAAAGAGCCTCCAGGATCTTGTCTTCCTCCACAAAGAATGTGGGTCTTGTCATGACCACAAGTTTCATCGTCTTTCTTTTTTCAATGCTTGGCATCCGAAGGGATACCGTTGCCACTGCAAAATTATGAAAAATCTGTCATACCAACAAAGATATCAGATGTTTTTTGGTATATTTGCATGGTGAAAACATTTCCTTTACTTCCTTCACAGATGGGGGTGTGGTTGGCATGCAGCAGAAAACCTGCTTCCACAGCCTATAATCTGCCATCAGCAGTCCCTTTTGATCAAGAGATGGATGAGCATCGCCTGGGGCGTGCGCTCAGGCAGGTCATTGATGTCAGGCCTATGTTGCGCACACGGTTGGTGTGGAATGATGACGGACAACTGACCCAGTTTGCTGACCCAAAGATGGTGATTGGGATCAAGATGAGGAGGATGAAGGAAGAGGAGGCTTCACAATATATGGAGGATGGGTTTGTCCGTCCGTTTGATCTGTTGTCGGGCCAACCGCTGTGCCGTTTTGAGATCATCAAGACAGAACGTCATTGTTGGCTATTGTCGGATTTTCATCATATCATCGCAGATGGGTTCACCATTACCCATTGTTTTTATGCGTCAGATCTGTCGGATGCGCTGGCTGGCAATCCTTTAGCTGACGAACAGGATGGCCTGTATGCCTATGCGGAACAATTGAGTTGGCAGAAAGACACACCGGCTTATCTGAGAGGAAAAGCCTATTACGAGAATGTGTTTTCGGGAGAGAGATTTACTGTTGTGCCTGGGTCTGCCGTTCATGGAAAGGAGGTGCCAAGATGTATCTCGTCTTCTTGTTGGGTCGGGCGCGGTCAGGTCGACAAATGGTGTGCTGACCATGAGGTGAGTAGCAACCTTCTCTTTATGGGTGCATTCAACGTGGTGCTCTCAAGACTATGCAGGCAACCAAAAGTGGCCTATGCAACGATGAATCACGGACGGGTAAACCATGCACTGCGGAAAGCCTACGGCATGTTTGTCAGAACGGTGCCTGTCATCTGTCAGGTGGATGAATGTCTGGGCGTGACAGATCTGATTTCTGGTCTTCGTGCCTCGTTGTTGTCTTCTATGCGGCATGCCGCATATCCTTATACAGATTTCTGTCGTGACCATGTCTCTTCCCCCGCAGTCTTGTTCGGCTTCCAGGGTGAGCAGATCAGTGAGTGGTTGCAGGTGGATGGGATGCGTGTGAAAGGTGTCCAACTCGCCCGCAGTGGCGACAATGCTGGATGGAGTTGTGTGATTTATTGTGATGACCATCATTATGAGATACGGGTGGAGGCCTCCAGTGGGCAGTATACTCCAGAGGATCTGAGGATGTTCGCCTCCTGTGTGAGAACTGCGGTCTGTTCCATGATGAGCGACTCTGTCAGGCTGATCAGTGAGGTGGATATCGTGGATGCTCAGCAACGGGATACCATCATGTCGCTATCTGCAGGTGAACACTTGTCTTATGATGAGAAGAAGACGTTTTTCGACTTCTTTCTTCAACAAGTGAGGGCTCGTCCCGAAAAGGTGGCGGTAAGTGATGGGACCTGTTGTCTGACGTATGGAGAATTGGAACGGAAATCCCGCCGCCTGGCCGGATGGATGAGAAAAACTGGAGTAAGGGCCGGCGATTTCGTCGGTATCGAGGCGGTTCCTTCTTGTCGTTTTATGGTGATGGTCTTAGCCTCCATGAGAATAGGTGCCACCTATTTTCCTATTGACCAGACATGGCCTCCTGCCATCCGGCAACAGATTTTGGAGGATGCCCAACCAACAGTTGTCTTAGGGATGGAAGCCCTAGAGGAACAGGAACAGGAGGTCGCGCCAGAGATGTTCAACAGTGCCTCTCCTTCCGCCACGGCCTATATGATTTATACCTCTGGTACCACCGGCCATCCCAAGGGTGTGATGGTGTCGCATGCCGCCTTGTGCAACCTCATTCATTTCATTGTCCACCAGTGGCGGATAGATGCTGACAGCCGCATCAGCTGCCATTCTTCTTTGGCTTTTGACGGGTCCGTGGAAGACCTCTTTCCGGTGCTTACCGTTGGTGGCACGTTGTATATCATGCCTGAGTCGGTAAGGCATAGTCCTGCCGCAATCCACCGTTTTTTGGAAGAACACGCCATTACAGGTGGCTGCTATACGACAGCCATGATTCCGATATTCGATGGGCATCACCATCCTCAGTTGACATACCTTTGTTTTGGTGGTGACAAGATGACCCATGTTCCTGACACGGGTTGCTGTGTCTATAATACCTATGGCCCTACGGAATTCACTGTTGATGCCACTTTTTATGAATGTAATCCCTGCCAACCTGATGATGTCATCCCGATAGGAAGACCCGTGAGCAATTGTGCGGCATTCGTTGTCGATGCTGACTTACGCCTGTTGCCGATAGGGGCAGTGGGCGAATTGTGCTTGAGTGGAAGACAGATGGCACAAGGTTACTGGCATCTGCCACAACTTACTGCCGAGAGGTTTGTCAACTGTGGCTTCACCAATGAAACATTATATCGTACAGGTGATCTGGCCAGATGGAACAACAATGGCCAGTTGGAGTTCTGGGGAAGAATCGACCATCAGGTGAAGATCAATGGCTATGCTGTCACCTTAGAGGAGGTTGAGCATGTCGTGGCACGACTTGATGGGGTGCACACGGTTTGCGCTAAAGCACTTTCTCTCCATGCCAATCCATGTCTGGCAGTCTATTTTACGGCAGATGCGCCACTCGATACTCAGAAGATGATGGACACCTTGCGCCAGACTTGTCCGTCGTATTCCATCCCGGCATTTCTGATACAGGTGGATGATTGGCCGCTCAATGCACATGGAAAGATCGAGAGGGATGCCTTGCCCGATCCGCTCGATCATGGTCAAAGACCTTATGTGCCACCATCCAATGAGTGGGAACGGCGTTTGGCCTCTTTGTTCGCACAGGTACTGGGTGTGGATCGTGTGGGTGCCAACGATCATTTCTTTGATTTGGGCGGTACTTCCTTGCAGGCGATGCTGTTGGTGGCTGAGGCGGAGAAGGCGGGACTTTCCATCGACTATGGTTGGGTGTTTGACCATCCCACACCAAGGGCATTGGCCCGTATCATGTTGTCCTACAATACTCATGGCTATCGTGTCGCTGACTATGATTATACGGCCATCCATGAGATGCTTCGTCTAGCTTTGAAGGACTGTGTAGGCAAGGAGGATAGTGGACACCTCACGGGTGAGGTGCTGTTGACAGGAAGCACAGGCTTTTTGGGCATTCACGTGCTCAAGGAATGTCTGGAGAAAGGGGCTAGGGTCTGTTGTGTGGTGAGAGCAAGCACCGATGAGGAGGCTGCCACACGTTTGCGTGAGACCTATCATTATTATTTCGGCACAGCATTCGATGAACATCTTTGCCGTGTGATTTCAGGTGACCTCTGTGATGTGGGATTCTTCCAGCGTTTACCACGCTCGGGCATCTGCCGGGTGATCAATTGTGCGGCCGATGTGCGGCATTTCGCACCTCACGAGACGCTCATGCGCATCAATACGGAGGCGGTAGATGCGCTTGCCGGTTATTGTCTGAAGGTTGGTGCCCGTCTGGTGCAGGTTTCCACGGTCAGCGTGGCCGGTTACGACACTACAGGTCAAGGAAATACCTTGACAGAAGGCGATTTGTATATTCGACAAGTGTTTGGCGACCCTTATTCATATTCCAAGTTCTTGGCAGAGAGAATCGTCTTGGGGAGGATGCTCAATGAAGGACTTGATGCACGGATCATGCGTGTGGGCAATCTTTGGCGACGCAGTGACGGTATGCTTCCGCGACAAGTAGCCTTCAGTGCTTTTCATGCCATGACGCAACTCTGCTGCCGCATCGGGGCTGTTCCCC
>CADCQC010000131.1 GCA_902803455.1 uncultured Prevotellaceae bacterium | reverse complement strand
GGTTATCTGGAAGACTTCGGTGACATTTTCCTGCCCGAATACAAGAACTCTAAGGAGAGCATCTTCGCTGTCCAGCATTCCGACTATCAGGACGACAACACCCTCTATGGACGCGGCAACTGGAGCAACATGCTCAACGGCTGTTGGGGCATGTGGTCATGCGGCTGGGATTTCCACAAACCCACGCAGAACCTCGTCAATGCTTTCAAGACCCGTGATGGTCTGCCAATGTTTGATGACTACAACAACGAGATTGCCTATCCGACCAATGGAGTGCCCACCGCCCAAAAATGGGATCCGCGCTTGTTCCATACCGTCGGTATGCCTTCTTTCCCCTACAAGTATGAGGCCCAATACACCATGACGAAGGACAACTCTCGTACACCAAACACCTACGGTTACTATGCCTCATTGAAAGAAGTGCCACAACGCTCTAAGGGCGAGACCTTCGACAATCCATGGCAGGCTTTCGCCATGAATGATTATGTCCTGCGCTACACCGACGTCATGCTGATGCGTGCCGAGGCGCTCATCGAGACCAATGCACTGGAAGAGGCCCGTACGATCATCAACGACATCCGCCAGCGTGCCAAGAACAGTGTCGCCAAGCACATCAGCTACGCCGCCGACCAGTGCGACATCGCACTCTATCCAGCTTCCTATTTCTCCAACCAGGAACAGGCCCGCAAGTGCCTGCAGTGGGAGCGCCGCCTGGAGCTTGCCATGGAGAACGGCCGCTTCTTTGACCTGCGCCGTTGGGGCATCGCCTCACAGACACTCAACAAGTTCTTTGAGAAAGAGAAGGATGTGGTCTATGATGGCCAGACCTACGCCCAATATTATAAGGACGCACACTTCTCACCAGCCAAGAACGAGTACTTCCCGCTGCCTTACATCCAGCTCTACTACGTTCCTGGGCTCTATTCTCAGAATAAGGGATATAATTAATTTGATAATTGATAATTGACAATTGAAGTTATGAAAAAGATATCAATCATTATAATGGCGATGTTCGCACTTATCCTGACAGCTTGTCAGGATAAGGACATCGACCGCGATGCCATGATCCTTACAGCTCCTGATGTCTCTCAAATCACCGGTAGCTTAAATGGCGACGACTATACTTGGACCTGGCCTGCCCAAGCCAGTCAGATGCAGGTGATCACCTATCGCAACGGAACACTCTCCTCATCAGAGATTGTCAGCGGAACAAGCTATACACAGAAAGATGTTCCCACCAATGTTCCTTTTGAGTATGTGTTTAAACTCACGGATGGCACCAACTTCTCTACTGGCGTGCTCAAGAGCTATATGCGTGAGGGTGCCACCAGTATCAGCGGTATACAGATGTCGCAGCTTGACAAGGCGGGCGGTTACGATGCCCTCGTGGAGTGGAACCGTGCCGTAGACGCCACCAGCATCCAGTTCATGGCTACCAACGGCAAGCAGACCATCAACGAGACACTGTCGGGAACAGCCACCAGCTATACCATCCGCGACGTGCAGACAGATGACATCTGGGAAGTGACCTTGAGGGCTGTCAATGATAAGGGCACCTCTCTCTCCAGCCGTTCATCCTTGCGCATCGGCAAGACCGCCATCGGCTTCCTGAGCGTTTACGCCACTCCCGAAGAACTGATTGCCAACGGTGACGACGATGAGGCCTCTGCATGGCTCTGGCTGCATGATACCTATCCCACCGCCCAATATGTCTACTTCGGTGACATTCATTCAATCGCTGATGTCGACGCATTCCGCGTGCTCTTCTGGCTGCGCGACCTTGAAGGTGTCGGAGAGGATGCTGTATGGAATGTTCCTGAGGTGGTCCAGGTGGCCACACCTGTCATCAGAGAATGGTATAAGAACGGCGGTAGCCTGCTGCTCTGGAGCCACGCCACCACATACGTGGGACATCTTGGACGCTTAAGCCTTGACGACATGAAGGCCAACGACCATACCATCGGAACCGGTGCAGGCGGCATCAACAACGATGTTTGGAGAATGGCTGTACAGCTGAACCCAGGCGGCCGGTTCTCGAAGGATCATTCTTCACATCCCATCTACAAAGGCTTGGAAGTGGAACAGAATGACCGTACTAAACTCATCGCATTCAAAGGACCAGGATGGACAGAAGACCACAACTGCCTGTTCTTCAATCTGCCATCGCTCTATACCGGCATCGGCAATCAAGAAGAGGCTTGCTACACACAGTCCACGCAGACTTATGGTCTCTATCCGCTTGGCACATGGGACAGCCAGATCGACTGGGTCAGCCAGTTGAATGTATGGGAGGCACAACAGGGCAATACAGAATTCAAGGGCACCATCTTATGCATCGGCAACGGTGGCTGTGAATTCTCCATGAAGAACCTCGACGGTACCCCCGACAAGAGTGCACATCCAAAGAACAACATCTATCAGGACAATGTGCTCAAGCTGGCCAAGAACTCTCTGGAATATCTGAAGACGAAATAAATCATCTTTTAGTTAGTTAAGTTATGACTGTTCTTTCAAAAAAGAATCATCTTTTTGCAATCACATTGGTAGCCGTCTTGATGACGGCTGCCTTTGCTGCTTGTTCCAAAGATGATCACGGACAGGATTACAATCCATTGATCGACAATCCCGAACCAGAAAAGCCCAATCCTACAGAGACGGACAACAAGAGCAGCTACAACGAACCATTCCGTCCCCAAATACATTTCACACCGGCTCAATATTGGATGAACGATCCTAACGGTATGGTATACGCAGACGGAACCTATCACCTCTTCTATCAATATAACCCCAAAGGCAACGACTGGGGGAATATGTCATGGGGACACGCCACTTCATCAGACATGATTCACTGGAAAGAGCAGGCTGTGGCTATGACGCGCGACGAGTTGGGTGATGTCTTCTCTGGCTCTATTGTCATCGACAAGGACAATACTGCCGGGTTTGGTGCCAATGCGATGGTGGCGCTTTATACGGCAGCCAGTAATGTGCAACAGCAAAGTCTCGCATACAGCACAGACGGAGGTAAAAACTTCACCCGCTATACAGGCAACCCCGTCATCCGCAACAATGATGACAATCTCCGCGACCCCAAAGTTTTTTGGCATGAGGAGACAAAACAATGGGTGATGGCATTGGCCAAAGGATGGAAGATGGGCGTGGAATTCTACGGTTCACCAGACTTGAAGAACTGGACACACCTCAGCACATTCTTCATGGCGCTGTCTGGCCGTCCCAGTATTCAATGGGAGTGCCCAGATCTAATAAAAATAGACAATAAGTGGGTGCTGTTGGTCAGTGTTAATCCAGGCGGTCCGATACTCGGCTCAGGCACGATGTATTTTATAGGCGACTTTGACGGCAAGACCTTTGTGGCAGATAACCTCAGCTATCCTCTATGGCTCGACTATGGCATGGACAACTATGCTGGTGTCACTTTTAGCAATATGGGCAGCAGGAAGGTGATGATCGGATGGATGAACAACTGGCAATATGCAGGCAATGTGCCCTGTACGCCTTGGCGTTCAGCCATGACATTGCCACGCGAACTGAAGCTCATCGAGTATGACGGAAAACCTTTATTGGCCAATACCGTCATCAGTGAGATAGACAAGATAGCAGACACATGGCAAAAGGCAGATGAGAATCTCGATGTGAAAGATGCCTATCAGCTGCGCATCAAGCTGAATTTAGACCAAAATTCTCTGATCACACTGAGCAATGCAACTGATGAGAAGTTTTTGATCGATGTCAATGCCGCCGCACGGACACTGATAGCCCACCGCACCTCTGTCTCTGGTCAGACATCATTCAACGGCATGTTTTCCATCCCCTCCATGCAGGCTCCGCTATGCGTCAAAGACAACACCGTGACGCTCGATCTTTTCATCGACCAGTCTTCCGTGGAAATCTTCACCCAAAACGGTTCCATGGCGATGACCAATCTTGTCTTTCCAAAATCCATCTATAACCGTCTTTCTATCACTGGATCGACCTATGAGGCGCAAATCCGCCGCCTGAAGAGTATTTGGAATTAAATCTCAAGTAATAAAAACAACAATCATGTCAAGGAATGTTGCAATGAACGATAATTACCAATAATTGTATCATAAATACCAACATGATTGTTAAAAAAATGATATCTTTGCTGCAGATAACTAAAAACAAAGAAAGATGAAGAAACTACTGACATTGATGACAACCTTGCTGATGGCGATGAGCATGAATGCCCAAACACCGATGATCCTGGGCGAAAATCATGCGATGCTGAAATTAGAACCCGGCAAAGTATATCTGCTCCTGCCTGTACAGGAGAAAGTGGAGAACGCTCACATTGCCGTGCTCGATGAAAGAAACGAGATGGTGAAGCGGCTCAACGTCAAATTGGCTGTCGACAAGGTGGACTACTTTGTACCATTGGAAATCAAGAAAGCCCAACTGCTCGACATCACCTTCCATGGTGACCGGCGTACAACGGGAGCTATCAAGGACTTCGTGTGCTGGCAGGAAATGAAGTACAGCAACTCGTTTGACACGACAAACAAAGAGAAGTTTCGCCCGGCCTATCACCACACGCCTGTCTACGGCTGGATGAACGACCCCAACGGTATGTTTTATAAGGATGGCGTCTGGCATCTTTACTATCAGTATAACCCTTATGGCTCACAATGGGAGAACATGACATGGGGACACTCCACAAGTCGTGACCTCATCCACTGGGAGGCACAGCCGCTGGCAATAGAGTCTGACTGGCTGGGATCCATTTTCAGTGGCTCTTGTGTGACCAACGGGAATGATGTCGTTGCCTTCTACACCTCTGCCGGACAGCATCAGGCACAGTCGATGGCCGTGTCGAAAGATGGTGGCAAGACGTTCAAGAAGTTTAGTGGAAATCCTGTACTCACCAGTGACGTGCCCGACTTCCGCGACCCGAAGGCATTCTGGAACGAGGAGGCCAAGGTGTGGAACCTCATCCTGGCTGCCGGACAGGAAATGCGCATTTACTCTTCGAGAGACCTGAAAGAATGGAAGTATGAGTCATCTTTCGGCAACGGATACGGCAACCATGGTGGTGTGTGGGAATGCCCTGACTTGTTCAAAATCGACAACAAGTGGGTGCTGCTCTGCAACATCAATCCTGGCGGTCCGTTTGGCGGAAGTGCCACACAATATTTCGTGGGCAGTTTCGACGGGAAGAAGTTTACCTGTGAATCGATGCCGAAAGTGACGAAGTGGCTCGACTATGGCAAAGACCATTACGCCACGGTATCCTTCTACAACGCTCCCGACAACCGCCGTGTGGTGTTGGCATGGATGAGCAACTGGCAGTATGCCAACGAGGTGCCTACAAAGCAGTTCCGCTCAGCCAACTCCATTCCCCGCGACCTCGGTATCTTCACCCATGGTGAGGAAACCTATTTGAGCGCAGTGCCCTCAAAAGAGATGCTTGCCGTGCGCGGACAGAAAATAAAGAAACCGACAGAGACCTGCGAGATGGTGGTGGATGTGAAAGGCTC
>CADCQC010000130.1 GCA_902803455.1 uncultured Prevotellaceae bacterium | reverse complement strand
TGAGCAGCCACCAATTGCTGGTTGAGAAGTCGGATGGCTATCGGATTCATATCGTTTGATAATGAATGCTGAATGATAATGATGAATACAGAATGCAGAAGATGAATGATCAGCGACAGGAAGTCGTTGACATGGTCTTCATCAAGGAAGAATTTCTTCCAAGGCGCCAGTCTCAGAATCAATA
This sequence comes from uncultured Prevotellaceae bacterium, assembly GCA_902803455.1. Taxonomy (GTDB): domain Bacteria; phylum Bacteroidota; class Bacteroidia; order Bacteroidales; family Bacteroidaceae; genus Prevotella. The sequence continues at coordinate 13,316 of CADCQC010000130.1, read as the reverse complement.
ATAAAGCCTCTTACTACGATGTCTTTTGGTATAAGAGGGTGAGTCTTAATGATCGCAACGGTCTTTTGGACAGATGTTGGGGTATCCTTAAATCCCTCCAACCAAGCGTCAAGGTCAACGCCACATTTGCGGATCGTGTCGAGTGTCTCATCGGTCACACCACGGGCAATCATCTCCTCATAAAAATGGCTATAACTCATATGACAGGCTCCGCAATGAGAGTGCGCCACGACCATCACCTCCTTCACACCGAGTTCATAGATTGCCACGATAAGGCTACGCATGGCTGAATCGAATGGCGAAATCACCAAGCCACCCGCGTTTTTAATGATTTTTGCATCACCGTTTTTCAAGCCGAGAGCAGCAGGAAGCAATTCTGTCAACCGCGTATCCATGCACGACAGTACAGCCAGTTCCTTGTCTGGGTATTTGTCTGTCATATACTTCTCGTAGCATTTCTGGGCCACAAACGTTTTGTTGAATTCAATAATTTGGTCAATCATCATGTTGTTGTTAAGGTCGTTAGTTTTCTTATTATTCTTTTCTTCAGGTACGTTTCAGCATATTTGAAACCTATGAATGAAGATAGGTTTCAGATATACCTAAATTACTATAAACGTGGAACAGGCAATTGTCTCGATGCTTTATTCGTAATGTCTGATTCTCACATCTATCCCCTCTCCTTTCAACTTAGCAGGTAGAGTGCTGACATCCGTTTGACCATAATGGTATGGAAAAAGCACTTTGGGCTTAATGATTTTGGCTGCTCTTACCAACTGTTCCGGGGTCATGGTGAAAGGTTGGTTGCAAGGTAGGAAGGCAATGTCAATGTTCTTAATATTGTCCATTTCCGGTATGTCCTCTGTGTCACCTGCAACGTATATGCGTAAGCCATCGATCGTAAGTATATATCCATTATCACGACTTTTGGGATGATATTGAAGATGCCCTTCCGTAATGTTGTATGCGGGAACTGCCTCCACCATCAGGTCGTCGGACAACTGCATCTTGTCACCATTCCTCATCATCTTGCCAGAACCATACATATCAACACACCTTGGATTCATGATCAGCTGAGTGCTTTCTGACGAAAGTAATTTGATGGTCTGTGCATCATAGTGATCGCCATGCTCATGGGTCACGAAAATATAGTCAGCCTTAGGCATCACAGTGTAGTCCACAGTTCTGTCACGTAGTTTCGCACAAGGGTCAATTTCAATCTCCTTACCATTGTACTCCACACGGATGCTGGCGTGCATCAGTGCATGAAATTTGACTGTCTTTCCACTTTTTGTTTTGAACTCATCGATTTCATAACTTCCTTGACCATAGGCCATTGTCAGCCCCATCAAGGTTAATAGACATGTAATAATCCTTTTCATATTTTTAGTTGATAGAATAAAAAATTGGTGCTTTCACATTATTATCAATCCATGACATGCATTCAGGATACAAATATAATATTTTTATTTCGGATGTCCAACGTATTATTGTTTTTTATGATTCCGAAAGGGAGAAGATGCTTGAGCAAGCGTTGTTTATGTGAAAAAAGTATACGACGGGGTAAAATGATAGTCACCAAGAACCCAAACATGTTATATGACCTGCAAGGTCGCCGCATCATTGGTCAACCCAAGCACGGGGTATATATTGGGAACGAGAATAAGGTGATATTTATGAAATAACCTCATTGCACGTTGGATGATTCTTTTCCTCTCCGTGGTGCTGTATTCATCGTCATTTTAATATCTTTCCTTCATAAAAATTGAATTCTTTATTTCAACCAACTAATTATATCAGTTTTTTTATTTAAATTTGTCCACCGAATGCGAAATCACAGATCAACATATTAAGAACCATATAAATTTAAGAATATGAACTATCAAAAGGCATTTGAAACCATGGTAAGCGAAACGGCGAAGTATTTATGTAAAAATGGTTTAAAGACCATGGTACTCGGCCTTTCCGGTGGTCTGGACTCCACCGTAACTGCAGCCATCTGTCATGAAGTGGTAAAACAATATCCCGAACAGCAATTCAAATTCATCGGCGTCAGCCTACCTTGTTCAACGAACACGGTAGAAGAGAACGACTCTGCCAACGCTGCCATGAAAGCATTCTGCAGTGAATACTGGGTGGAGAACTTGCAAGCACAGTATCTGCTCTTGCGTGCCACTTGTGAACAGCACTACGCTTCAACACCCATCTCTCAAGGCAACATCAAGGCTCGTCTCCGCATGATTTACCTCTACAATATCGCATCGGTCACTGGCGGACTTGTGATGGATACGGACAATCTGACGGAGCACAACTTAGGTTTCTGGACTATCCATGGTGATGTAGCGGACTACAATCCCATCGGAGGTTTGTGGAAACATGAGGTTTATGAACTCTGCAAATATCTTTTCACTGAGCTTTACACTGATGAAGCGGATCTTCGACATCTGGCCTTGCTTGCCGCCTATGGTATTATGCCCACTGATGGTAACGGAGTGGCAACTGGCGGTGATATGGCACAGATAGCACCTGGCCACACCTATGAGGAAGTGGACGACATCCTGTGTACCTATTTGCAATATGGCGACGACGAAAAGGAAATGAAGCGAATGAATGACGCCTATGGTGCAGAGACTGTCGAGCGTGTCCTGAGCCGCCATCATCGTTCTGCATTCAAGCGCAAGCGCATGCCCATTGTCATTGAAAGATCGCTCTACGAATCCTAAAAAAGGAATTTCATCGATCAAAATCTTTACTATGATAAAAAGGATTATTCTGCTGTCAGTCTTTCTGATAGCAACCATCAGTATAGCAGGGCAAGAGCACATCAAGCGTCAGCTGATGGACTTTGGGTGGCAATTCATACAGAACGGAGAAATCCAATCTGTGGATCTTCCACATGACTGGGACATTTATGCTGGACCCTCTAACGGTGTGGGTGCCACAGGCACTGGTGGTGGATGGTATCCTGGAGGAAAAGGAGAATACAGGAAAAAATTTCTCACCCCAAATGGAGAACTGGTGAATCTGCATTTTGAGGGTGTCTATCAGCACGCAGAGGTATTCGTCAATGGTCACAAGGCAGGGCAACATGCTTACGGCTATACTCCATTCACAGTAGACATCACTCCTTTTTTAAATCATGGTAAACAACAAGAGAATGAAGTTATCGTGCAAGTGGATAACTCATCACAGCCCAACTGCCGATGGTATAGCGGTTCAGGCATCTATCGTCATGTGTGGCTGTTGACAATGCCCAAAGTCCATATCTCTGAGAATGGGATCTTTGTCACCACCCCCAAAGTGTCGGCTGGCCAAGCGACAGTCCATGTGAACGTTGAGGTGGAGAATGAGTCGGACACGGACCAGTCTACAACCATTTCTGTCGAAGGCTGTCCTGAACAAAAAGTCCATCTGAAGTCTGGTGAGCATAAAAACATTCTTTTTACTTATCTGATTTCCAATCCCCGTCTTTGGTCACCATCGACACCTCATCTTTACAGGGCTGAAGTATCACTCGATGGGAAAAGATGTGAACCAGTAAAATTTGGTATACGCACATTCACTTTTGATGCCGAAAATGGTTTCATGCTCAATGGCCAGAAAATGCTCATCAATGGCGCTTGTGTGCATCATGATGATGGCATTCTCGGCGCCATGGCATTCGATGCGGCAGAAATCCGTAAGGTGAAGTTGATGAAATCGGCCGGATTCAACCTAATCCGCACCTCACACAACCCATCCACACGCGCATTCATGGATGCATGTGACAGCCTTGGCATGTTGGTCATCGACGAGGCCTTCGACGGCTGGCGATCAGCTAAGACTCCGTATGATTACTCTACAGTTATCGATTCATGCTACCGTGAAGACATTCAAGCTATGGTGCTGCGAGACCGCAACCATCCATGTGTCATCTCCTGGAGTATCGGTAACGAGGTCATGGAGCGCAAAGATATCCGTGTTATCACGACCGCTCGGCAGTTGAAACAAGCCATTTTGGAGTGTGATACAACCCGCCCTGTCACTGAGGCACTCTGCTCCTGGGACCGTGACTGGGAAATCTATGACCCCCATGCAGAGGTACTCGATGTGGTGGGTTACAATTACATGATTTTCAAGCATGAGAGTGACCACCAACGAGCACCCCATCGCATCATGTGGCAAACGGAAAGCTATCCCCGTGACGCATTCCAAAACTGGGCCCTCACCACAGCACATCCTTACATAGTTGGCGACATCGTATGGACAGGACTCGACTATCTTGGGGAGTCGGGCATTGGCCGATATTATTATCAAGGTGAGCGTGAAGGCGAGCATTATGTCAATGGAGGGCAACCCGATTGGCATGGTGCTTATTGCGGAGATGTTGACATCACGGGGTGGCGCAAGCCCATCAGCCATTACCGTGAAATGCTGTGGAACGATACGCCTGGACTCTATCTGGCAGTTAAAGAACCCAATGGGTATTTAGGTGAGATTCGCGAGACACAATGGAGCGTATGGCCGACATGGGAATCATGGAACTGGAAAGGTTGGGAAGGCAAAAACATAGAAGTTGAGGTATATACCAAATCGCCTGAGGTGAGTCTGTATCTTAACGACAAACTGATTGGAACACAACACGTCAGCCTCAATACGAAATACAAGGCTGTCTTCTCTGTACCCTATGAGCCAGGTACTCTTCGTGCAGAAGCCGATAACCATCGTGTTACCCTCAGTACGGCAGGCGATCCTGCTCGTTTACGGCTGACCACCGATAGACACATCATCACGGCAGATGGTCAAGATCTCTGTTTCATCACCTTAGAAGTAGTCGATAGAGAAGGCCGTCTCTGTCCTGAAGCAGCCATATCCTGCGAGGTAACCGTCAATGGTCATGGTCGTCTTTTGGCAGCTGCAAATGCCGATATGAAAGACAACGAATCATCAACATCTCCAAAAGTGACAACTTGGAAAGGTCGTGCCATGATCGTGGTGAGGAGCACACAAAAGACAGGAAATGCCAAAGTCATCGTGAAGAGTAATCTCCCCTCTGCCAGCATCACCATTTCCGCCAATGCCTCAAAAACAAGGAGATGAAAGAATCCATCAGATGAAAAAAGCAAGAGACGAAAGAAAGATTACCATCAATCTTTCTTTCGTTTTTTCATCTCAGAGATGAGCAAATCATGGTTGACGCCACCAATATCAGTGAACCATTGCATTCCTGTAAAGGGGGTGTCAGGTTTCGAATGAATGCTTTTTAGCATCTGCTCCAACTGTTCCATGGTTAGAGCATCCATCATAGGCTGACTCAAAAACCTTTCATTCACCACTGGCCATACCTCATCGTTCTCGACAATGCGTTTGAAATGGCCTATGACAGTGGCCTTAGCACGGCCAGACGTTCTGATAATATCGAAACCATCTGTAGTTAGTCTAAAATCATCGGCCATTTTCCCCTTCCAACGATACTGAGGATCTGGCTTGGAAAGATCAGGGAAAATGATGAAAGGCTGCGGCTCAGTGTCTTTTGGTCCCTTGCAGAAACCATCCACGGTGAAGAGGTACCGCTGTCCATCACCATCCATATAAGTTCCACAGAGCAAAGACGTCAGCTGGCGTCTTACCATCTGTGCACGAGAGACATCACTGCCGTCGAAACTATAGTATAGTCGATTACAATCATTTTTGTAATCAAGGATATGCACGTAATGTTGGTCGCCGTCGTGAAAATGAGAATACCCCATCTCCTGTGGTTCTCTGTCATCATTACCTGTAATCCCTCGGAGTGCTTTCTTCAATTCAACGAAAGACTCTGTCGCTGTAGTGAACGTATTGATGCCATCTGTCCAGGACAATCCTTTTACTCCATCCGCACCATATATACGGTCCACGTGGCCTTCCGCCTTACGATCACCTATGATACTTTTGAAATATCGATGGATGTCGTTGATGCCATCCCATAAAAAAGATGGCATATCTCCACTTCCGGAAATTATCTGAAATGGTTCCTCAAAAAGGATGGTAAAGCTGGAAGAAGGCGCATCAAGCAGTTGAAATAGCGGTTCATAGTAACCTTTGGAACGTTGGAGTTTATGCTGACGGATCAATTTCAAGCAATGATCAAACACCTCATCATCCACTTCCACCGTGATCTCCTCACCTCGGCAATCACCGCTGATGGTCAACAAATCCTTTCCTGTTTCCTCATCATGACGAAGGTAATAGGTGGTAAAATCCAGGGGATCCATTCCACCACCTCTTGTGAATTGGTATGAAACGAACTTGCCTGAGGGAAATTTCAGGCTTTTTGCACACATTGGGATATGGACTGCTAATAAAACGATTGTCAGCAGAATGAAGATGGCAAAAAACGGATGCTTCATAATTAGAAAAAGAATATTAAGATGATTGGATATGGTCGATACGCAGTTTCATCAAGCCAGCAGGAACACGGACTTCCACTATGTCGCCCACTTTCTTGTTTAACAATGCTTGGGCGATCGGTGATTTGATAGAGATTTTCCCCTCGCGAAGATTGGCTTCATGAGGGTTGGCAAGCGTGTAGGTCATCTTGAGATTGTTGGCCAGATTAGTCATTTCGACCTTACTAAGGAGTTGTACATGATCTGCACTGAGTCTCGATGTGTCGATGACTCGCGCATTGGCCAAAACCTTTTGTTTGAATCGGATTCTGCCCAGCAACCGTGACTGTTCGCGCTTGGCGGCGTGATACTCAAAATTCTCACTGAGGTCACCTTTGTCACGAGCTTCAGCGATAGCCTCTCTTACCTGAGGCAATTCCACACACTCCATCTGGTGGAGTTCTGCTACGAGCTTATCGTAGCCTTCTTGAGACATATATTCAAAACCCATGTTTTATCAGTATGATAGAAATCCCTTTTGTTGGTTGTATTGCTTATGATTATCACTAAAATAGGAAAAGCTGTGATGATTATGCTTACCATTTTGTGGAAAAAATCCGTGGCGAGATATTCAGCATCAGCCACCCCCAAAGTAACTGGTGTTTATCCGTACTACGCTTGAGTAACTCCATGGTCTCTGTACCTTTCATATAAGAGAAACCCAATGATATTGTAGCATCTTTTAATAATTGGTAGGAAGATCTGAGTTCCACCTCATGCCCCAGTGTCTTATCTACCTCCTGAAGTTGGCTTGATGTGGCCAGATAGTGATAGGATGCGTCACAAGAGAACCCCTTGAAAGGCTTGTAAATTGCACCTAAATAAAATTTTTGCAATCCAGGGGAGCATGTACCATAATATGCGCTGACATAAAAGAAATCCATGGCACCATAAAACTTATGTGTCGATCCGAAAACAGAAGTGAAAGCCGACATTTTGGAATGTTTGGTCAGACCAATATTACCCATTTGTGGAACAGTGAAATCCTTATCTCCACTCAGATAGTCAAAGCCACAATATCCAGAGAGTTGGCTGTTAAACTGGTATGAGGCTTTCACGCTCGCCATCCATGCCTTGAGTGGAAGAGAACTGTTTATAGAGTAATCCAGGCTGGCCTTTCCTCTTTGAAGGTAATAAGCAGCCTCCAAAGACAAGTTGCCCGGCCGCCATTTCACATATCCTCCCATCAGTTGCTGATATATGGTATTGTAATCATCTGCTGTTCCAGCCTCCATACCAATGTTCATGAAAATCAGTGATACTCCAAGGGGATATTGGGGCATTTGATAGTGGTACCATGCTGTCTGCATCGACTTATACGACTGTGATCCATTCTGATAAAATGTACCACCATAGACATTACTTGAATTCTGGTTGTAAGCCACAATGGCATGAAACTGATGTTTGTCATTCTCATAACCCACTTTCAGTACATCATGATACATGGCAGCCATCGCCCAATCGTTGTTGCCAAGGATACGTTCATCATCATAGACCAATTCCTGACGTCCAACTCTTGCAAACAGACCATTGTTGTTTTTCAGTTGCGTCCATGCTTCATAGATATTAAATTTTCCTCCCCCTTCAGCTCCCCATACACCTTGGTGCTGCGCAGTCACCTTAAACGACAAATGTTCTTTCTCATACCCGATCGACATTCTAGCACGTCCTGATATGAAGTGCGACCTATTTTCATCCTTATCGGATACATTGCCGGGAAGTCCTCCTTTTCTTTCTTCCACACGCGACATCAATTGAGCATCTACGGTCAATTCGTTGGGCTTATCTCCCTCATTATTTTCTTGAGCCCATCCACACAATGGCACCATCCACAGAGAAATGGAAAACAAAAAAAATATCTGATGATATTTCATGGCTTTATATTTTATGCAAATGTATTAAAAAAAACGTAAAAAGGAGGAAAAACAGAGAAAAAAAGCACCATATATAACAAATTCGTTATCTTTGCAAATGATTTGTTAAACCATCATACAATAAAAACCTAAGTAAAGTAAATGCATGGTTGGGTTCATAAAAAAGATTAGCGACTATATCAGTAATCACAAGAAAATTGCCTTTATTATTATGGCTGCGCTCTTACTTGAATTGGTTTCTGCCGTTCAATATGTCTACACTCATAACATGTTTGAGGCAGAACTAGACAAACGAGCAGAAAGTGATTTGACCATGAAAGCTCTCATCATCAAAGGAATGCTCAATGTGATGGAGAATACCTTACATAGTCATTTATGGGATGCTAAGCACAATATTAACCATGCTGATTCTATGTTTGAGGCTACCAAGCGCATCATCATGACCAATCCAAAGGTTAAAGGCAGTTATATGGCTTTTAAACCTTATTTTTATCCAGAAAAAGATCGGCTTTTTGAACCTTATGCTTTCAGGGACGGCGAAGAAATATTAGTGAAGCAATTAGGTGGAGAAAACGGACATGACTATACACTCCATCCTGAGTACAAAAAGATTCTGCGTGAAAATGCGCCTTCATGGAGCGATCCGTATGACTACACGGATAATGGTGTTGTCAACCAGTTGATAACCTATTCATATCCTCTGCATGACACCAAAGGTGACATCATTGCCATCTGTGGTCTCGACCTGTCGTTAGAATGGGTTGGTGACACCTTGAATGCTAATCATATTTATCCGTCATCCTATTTCCTGCTTTTGACTGAATCAGGCACATTGATATCGCGCCCCCATTCAGATCAAGTCAGTAAGCAAGATGTGGATCATGTGGTCAGCATCATCAATGACAGCACAATAAAGCGTAGCCCTAGTGAAACAGGTAGGAGTAAGGTTATCCACTTCCAAGATGAGAAGAAAGGAGAGACAATGATTTACTATGCCAACATGCGAGGGAATCCCCATTGGCAAATTGCTGTTGTTTGTTACGAAAAAGAGGTGTTCGCCAAGTTACACTGGATGGGAATCAACATACTCATCCTCATGCTGCTGGTATTTTGTATTTTGGGGCTTATCATCCGTCGGTATATCCAGAACGAAGGCAAACTCACCCTCGCCAACATCGAGAAGCAACGTATCAACAACGAACTTCACATAGCGACTGCTATTCAAGAAGCTATGTTGATAAGAGATGAGCATGTCGCCAAACGTAATGATGTCATCATTGACGCCAGTCTGGTCCCTGCAAGAGAAGTGGGTGGCGATTTATTCAATTATTTCATCCGCGATGAGAAACTCTTTTTCTGCATTGGCGATGTCAGCGGGAAGGGAGTCCCCTCCGCATTGGTCATGGCAATGACACAGGCACTGTTTCGTGCTGTTTCATCCCATGAGGGCAATCCATCTCATATCATGCAGACAGTCAACGAAACCGTTTGCCTCAATAACAAGACCAATATGTTTGCCACGCTCTTTATCGGTGCACTCGACCTCCCTTCAGGACGTCTGCGTTACTGTAATGCGGGTCACGACAAGCCTGTTATCATCAATAGCGAAGGTGTTTCTCTGTTGCCTGTTAAACCTAACTTGCCAGCAGGACTGTTTGAAGATTTCCAATACGAAATGCAAGAAACATTTCTCCAAAATGGAACCACCCTTTTTCTTTATACTGATGGTCTGACAGAGGCAAGGAACACGAGTCATCAGCAGTTTGGAAACCGTCGCACCATTGATGCCCTTCATCGATTGAGAGATGCCACACCAACAGAGATTATCCGCTCCATGTCCGAACAAGTGTGTCAGTTTGCTGGTGAGGAAGAACAAAGCGATGACCAGACCATGATGGTCATCAAATATACTCCACAAGTAAATGACTACACCGATTATGGAGAAGTGAATCTGACAAATAACATCAGCCAGTTGAAGGATCTTCACGATTATTTGAAATCTGTTGCTGAGAAGCTCCATCTAGATGCCTCCTTGACACGCAAAATCCGTCTGGCTGTCGAAGAAGCAGTGGTCAATGTGATGGATTACGCCTATCCTATCGGTAAGGAAGGCACCATCTGTGTTAAGGCTATGGCGAATAAGACCTTTTTAAAGCTTGTCATAACAGACACAGGCGTGGCATTCAACCCGACTGAGGCCGCCAAGGCAGATACCACCCTCTCTGCAGAAGACCGTCCTATCGGTGGATTGGGCATCCTCCTTGTCCGTGAACTAATGGATTCCATCAATTATGAACGAATCAATGGAAAAAACATTCTCACTCTAATAAAGAAAATTTTTAATTAAGAAAAAATATCCTCCAATAGTCTTAGATAATAATTTAATCATCAAATAAAGATTTAAAACAATGAAAACGACGATTCAAGAATTAGAAGAAAAGTATATGGCGTTTTTGGAAGGTGAGCTCGACACCGCTGCCGCCATCGAAGTAGAGAAAAAGTTACAGCCACTGTATAACAGCAATGGTCGCGATGTCATCATTGACTGTACCAAACTAGAATATATCGCTTCCAGTGGACTTCGTATCCTAATCAGCATCCTCAAAGGTGCTAAGGCTGGAGGTAGCAAAGTGATTATGCGCAACATGAATGATGATATCAAAAACGTCTTCAAATTGACAGGATTCATCAACCTGTTTGAGTTTGAAGATGCCTGATAACTTTTTTACCTCCACCAACATTCATTTCATCATTATCTCTACAAACCATCATTACAAGCTTAAATCCACCAAGAATGAAGATAATTGCACCTTTATCTAAAGCACAATACGGACTATATGTTGAATGTGTCAATCACACGGGAGAATTGTGCTATAATCTCCCTTATTTATATATACTTGACAGGAGTTTAGATGAGGAGCTTCTACGTAAAGCTGTAGAAACAGCCGTGAAATCACACCCGACACTTTTCACCCGTATAGAAATAAATGAAAACGGCGAGCCTGTCCAATCTATCGATATGGAGAATGAGACATGGACTATAACCATCGAAGAAGTGGATGATATCGAATTAAAGAAAAAAGAACTTGTCACCCCTTTCAACATTTACGGCGACCGTCTGTTCCATATTCATCTTTTGCGAGACGCCGACCATCTCTATCTGTTTATCGACTATCATCATATCATTGTCGACGGCACATCAATGAGCATCATGCTTGCCGACATCAATCATGCTTATAACGGGGAGGATATTCCTCAAGAGGAACTGTCATTGACCGATATTGCCATCAAAGAAGGATCCGACCGTCAGTCGCCCTTATTTGAAGCATCCAAGCAGTGGTATGCAAAAAACTTTGATTGCAGTGACACTTTCACCCAACTGATTCCAGATGTTGAGGAAACTGCCGTTCGTGAGGGAAGTCTGCTTCGCACCCTCCAAATTGATCTGTCGCAAGTGGAAGCCTTCTGCCAGTCAAAGAGTATCTTTAAAAGCACGTTCTTCACTTCTGCATACGCTTTTTTGCTTGCCAAATACAACAACGAACAAGAGTCACTCTTCTGCACCGTATACAACGGCCGTTCAGAAAAGAAGTTATCCCATACAGTGGGAATGTTTGTAAAAACCCTTCCCGTCTATTCCAAATTTACAGCCGACACCACCGTTCTTGAAATGCTGCAAGCCGGTCAGGACCAGATGAAAGGCTGTCGTGAGCACGATATCTATTCCTACAGTGATGTGATGGAAGATCTTCACCTGCAAACCAACTCTATGTTTGCATGGCATGGAATGTTGTTCTCGCAGGAGAAGATGGGTGGTCTTCCGATGAAGGCAACACGCATCGGTAACAGTACTCTTGATGCCTCGCTTTATCTGAAGGTATTTATTTTGGAAGGCCATGTTCAGGTAAAGGCAGAATACAACGCTAACGAATATTCGGAGAATCTGATTTCCAACTTTTTGGAGAGTTATGAGGCTGTGATTGAAGGTTTTCTGACACAAGAGAAATTAAGTCAGATTTCCATAGCGACTCCGTCACAGACCCAAGAGCTTGACACCTTCAACCCAGAAGAGATAGAATATGACACCCGACAGACCATCGTTTCACTCTTTGAGCATCAAGCCAAGACTACTCCCCAAAATATCGCTGTGGTCTTCCGTGACAAGCAATACACCTATGCCGAGGTAGACGAGATCAGCAACCGGATAGCCGCCTACATCTCCAGTATGGGACTTGGTGCAGAAGATGTGGTGTCTGTGCTGATTCCCCGCTGCGAATGGATGGTCATCGCTTCACTTGGCGTTTTGAAGTCAGGTTGTGCCTATCAGCCACTCGACCCCAGTTATCCGAAAGAACGGCTCAACTTTATGATGCAAGACGCCAATGCCAATTTGCTGATAGCAGATGCGTCGCTCCGTTCGCTGGTTGAAGATTATCAAGGAGAAGTCCTGTTGACAGAAGACATCAAGAATCTGCCCGACACCACGGTCACTCTACCCGCCATCCTGCCAGAGCAGCTGTTTATTCTGCTCTATACCTCAGGCTCCACGGGATTGCCGAAAGGCTGCCAACTGACACACGGCAACCTAGTTGCTTTCTGCCATTGGTATCATCAGTTCTACCATCTTAAACCAGAGCATCATGTAGCAGCTTATGCCAGTTATGGTTTCGATGCTTGTATGATGGACATGTATCCTGCACTGACTTGTGGTGCCACTGTGTATATCATCCCCGAGGAACTACGGTTAGACCTTATTGCCCTAAACGATTACTTCGAGCAAAATCATGTCACCCATTCTTTCATGACGACCCAGGTGGGTTATCAGTTTGCCACCAGCATCGAGAACCACTCTCTGCTGCAACTCTCCACAGGTGGTGAGAAACTGGCATCTCTCACCCCACCAGAAAACTATCTGTTCTACAACGTCTATGGGCCCACCGAATGCACCATCTTCACAACCTGCTATCAAGTTGCCAAGAAGATGAAAGAGATTCCCATCGGTATGCCACTCAACAATATGCGTCTGTATATTGTC
>CADCQC010000129.1 GCA_902803455.1 uncultured Prevotellaceae bacterium | reverse complement strand
TTGCGCACGGTGCCCTCGAGCATACGGGCATATTTGATGGTGTTGCGCTCCCTGGGATCTGCCGATGCCTCGGCATCACGCAGTTCAGGCACGCAGCGGATGGCGTTGTCAAGATTCATCTTCAAGCCGTCGGGCAAGCGGTCGGGGATGGCCTTGCAGAGTCGGTTGCTCTCCTCCAGCGGCAGTTTCTCCACCCGTGCCACGTCACGGAGGGAGTTTTTGGTCGCCATACTGCCATAGGTGATGATATGCGCCACGTTCTCATGGCCATATTTGTCCTCCACCCACTCCAGCACGCGGCCGCGGCCGTCATCATCGAAATCGGTGTCAATATCGGGCAGTGAGATACGGTCGGGATTGAGGAAACGCTCAAACAGCAGGTCATACTTGATGGGGTCGATGCGGGTGATGCCGAGACAATAGGCCACCACCGAACCGGCAGCGGAGCCACGTCCCGGCCCCACCATCACGCCAAGTTCATCGCGTGCCACATTGATGAAGTCTTGCACGATGAGGAAGTAGCCGGGGAATCCCATGGTCTTCATGATATGCAGTTCAAACTTCACCCGCTCAGCCACCTCGTTGGGGATGGGGTCTCCATAAAGGCGGCGCGCGCCATCGTAGGCCAGTTTTCCCAAATAGTCGGCCTCAAACTTGATGCGGTAGAGTTTGTCGATGCCACCGAGTTTCTTGATTTTGGCTTCCCCCTCCTCATGCGACATGATCTCATTGCCGTTCTCATCGCGTGTGAACTCCTCAAACAGTTGTTCGGGTGTGAAACGACGGCGCACGTCATCCTCGGTGCCGAAACTCTCCGGGATGGGGAAGAACGGCATGATGGGGGCATGGTCGATGGAGTAGGTCTCCACCTTGTCGAGAATCTCGCAGGTATTGTCAAGGGCTTCCGGGATGTCGGCGAAGACCTCATTCATCTCCTCCCGCGTCTTAAACCATTCCTGCTTGGTATAAAGCATACGGGTGGGGTCATCAAGGTCCTTGCCGGTCGAGATGCAGAGGAGGTGGTCGTGGGCCGCGGCATTATCCTCATCCACGAAGTGGGCATCATTGGTGCAGACAAGTTTGATGCCATATTCCCGCGCCAGTTGGATAAGCACCTTGTTGGCCTGTTGCTGTAAGGGGAAGGTCTCGCGGTTGGCCCTCACATTGGGGTTGCGCACCTCATGGCGCTGCAACTCCAGGTAGTAGTCATCGCCGAAGACGCGCTGATGCCACTCGATGGCCTCGCGTGCGCCTTGGATATCTCCTTTGAGAATCTTGTCGGGCACCTCTCCGGCAATACACGCCGAACAGACGATGAGCCCCTCGTGAAAGCGCTCCAGATCTTCATGGTCGGTGCGCGGACGCATATAAAAGCCATCAACCCAGGCGCGTGAGACCAGTTTGATGAGGTTTTTGTAGCCTTGGTAGTTCTTGGCCAGCACGATCAGGTGCCATCCGCCGAGGTCTTCCTTAGAGGCATGCTGACTTTTGTTGCCCCTGCGTGCCACATACATCTCACAGCCGAAAATGGGCTTGAAAGGTGGCTGCCCTTCCGCGCGGCGCTTCTTATTGACCTTGTTGCAGTAATTAAACAACTCTTTGACACCCATCATGTTACCATGATCGGTGATAGCCATGCCGCGCATACCGTCGGCGATGGCTTTATCTACCAACTTATTGATGCTCGACTGTCCGTCGAGAATGGAATAATAAGTGTGTACGTGAAGGTGAACGAAATCTCTCATAAGCAAATTCGAGCTCAAAGATACTTTGAATAGTTGACAACACCAAAGAATGAGCATGAAAAATTTGTTGGTTTTGTGAAAAAGAATTACCTTTGCACCACCAACCATCATAGCAATGGGAAGACGAATCAAAAAACTTAAGAAACAAAGATTACACAGCGAAGGTACTAATACACTCTTCTTCAGTTTCTTCATCATCCTAGCCATCGCCGTCATCCTTTGGCGCGGCTTCGATAACAAGATACCATTTTGGTGTTTTGCCACTATTGCTGGTGTCTTATATGGCGTAGTGCTCAACTTCTTCCGCTGTCCAATCAGATATCTGGATGTGGAGGATACCACCAAATTGGTCGTGGCTCCTGCCGACGGCAAGGTGGTCGTGGTTGAGGAAGTGGATGAGGAACAGTACTTTCATGACCGTCGGTTGATGATCTCCATTTTCATGAGCCCGTTTAACGTGCATGCCAACTGGTTTCCCGTTGACGGGAAGGTGACCATGGTGAAGCACCAGAATGGCAATTTCCACAAAGCGTGGCTGCCGAAGGCGAGTGAGGAAAACGAACATGCCGACGTGATGATCGAGACGCCCGAGGGTGTGAATGTCCTCTGTCGCCAGATTGCCGGTGCTATGGCACGCCGCATCGTCACCTACGCCAAGCCAGGTGAGGAATGTGAGATCGACGACCATCTGGGATTCATCAAGTTTGGCTCGCGTGTGGATGTCTACCTGCCCAGCGACGCGGAGCCTTGTGTGAAGAAAGGGCAATCGACCACCGGTGACCAGACCATCATCGCTAAACTGAAGTAACTCATGGCCAATATTATTGTCCGTCAGATACCCAACTCCATCACCTGCTGCAACCTCATCTGTGGCTGCATAGCCACCACGTTTGCTTTCGAAGGCAAGCAGCAGTGGGCATTGGCATTCATCATTCTCGGTGCGGTATTTGATTTCTTCGACGGGATGACAGCAAGACTGCTGAATGTATCATCACCCATCGGCAAAGAACTCGACTCCCTGGCCGACGATGTGACATTTGGCGTGGCACCTGCCACCATGGTCTTCACGTTGCTTTTCCAGCTCCCCTACCCTGCCGCTGCAGAATGTCTGCGCGGAGTGCTGCCTTATTTTGCTTTTATCATTGCGGCGTTCTCTGCCCTGCGACTGGCAAAATTCAACCTTGACACCCGTCAGACGACATCTTTCATCGGCCTGCCAACGCCTGCCAACGCCCTGTTCTGTGGATCGCTTATCGTGGGTGGCGGCTCACGGCTCACTCATTTCGAGTATGCCTTGCCGGTGATCATCGCGCTCATCTTGCTCAGTTGTTGGATGCTGGTGGCGGAGATACCGCTTTTTGCATTGAAATTCAAGCAATGGGGATGGAAAGGTAATGAGGTGAAATACATCTTTCTGCTCACCTGCATTCCTATCCTCGCCATCATGAGACTCTCGGGTATCGCCGTGATCATCGTGTGGTATGTCATCCTGAGCCTTTGGCGCCCCAACTCCGGGAAATAAGGTAAAACATAAAACCTTAAGCAGATCCTCCATTTTTTCTGGCTCGATAAATCTGAATCTTGATGGTACTGATTCTCAAATTATTCTTATGGATTTTTCTCTTAGGGCTGTGCATGGTAGCATACTTTGCACTGCGCATCTTCTTGACGGTGAGAAAAGCCAAGAAAGAATTTGAGGCCATGACCGGCGGAAAAGGCGGCCAAGGCGCTAATGGTAGCCAAGGTGCTAATGGCGGTTTTGGCAGTGGGAATGGCCCTTCTGGCCAAACGACGACCACAAGCCATGGAGATCAGATCACCGACACGCGCAATCCAGAGAAAGCGCATCGCAAAGCCATCTCCGACGATGAAGGCGAATACATCGACTTTGTGGAAGAAGATTGATCAAAAGGATAATCCTAGCATCTCCTAGGGCATTCTAGCATCTCCTAGGGCTTCCTTGTATCTCCTAGGGCTTCCTAGCATCTTCTAGAGCACCCTAGTATCTCCTAGGACATCCTAGTATTTCCTAACTTCTCACTCCCTTTTTTCTTTAAAAAACTGCTGCATCAATTGGCGACAGTCCTCTTCGAGCACACCGGCTGTCACGGTGGTGCGGGGATGCAAGGCATCGGGTGCGAAGCGTCGATAGCCCCGTTTCTCGTCGGGAGCGCCATACACCAGGCGCGATACCTGCGCCCACCCGATGGCTCCGGCACACATCACACATGGCTCCACAGTGACATATAGGGTGCATCCTGAGAGATATTTCCCGCACAATTCATTGGAGGCAGATGTGATCGCCTGCATCTCGGCATGGGCTGTCACGTCGTGGAGCAATTCAGTGAGATTATGAGCGCGGGCGATGATCCGCCCCCGACAAACCACCACAGCACCAATAGGTATTTCTCCCGCCTGACGGGCCATCTCTGCCTCAGCCAAAGCTTTACGCATCATCTGCTCATCATTCCGCTGCTGTTCTTCTGATGACATATCATAATGGATTAGATGATTCTAAAAGAAATTAGATAATTCTATAAAGTAATGATGATTCTACAAAAGTAATGCTTTTTTTAAAAAAGACATAGGTGCTCATAGGATTTCTATGAGAAGATAGCATCTTCTAGAATTTCCTAGAGCCTCCTGCACCTTCCTTGATCTTCCTAAAGCCTCCTATACCTTCATATACCTTCATATACCTTCATATACCTTCATAAAAAATCAGGGGCCTTTTTCAAGGCTCCTGATTTTTAGATTTTAAATGACTAATCTGATATTCAGATCTTGTTTATCAGATTATTTCAGCTTCATGTAGTTGAACGGGCTGAATTCAAAGATTCCCCTCTTGGTGATCTTATTGCCATGACGGTGGGCAATGATCTCAACTGGCTTGCCATACTCAAAATCAAATACGACAAAATCATAG
>CADCQC010000128.1 GCA_902803455.1 uncultured Prevotellaceae bacterium | reverse complement strand
TGGCGCTGGCTATGGTTGGGGTAGTGGTGGATCACCAGAGAACTTCGCTTACTGGATGAAGACTTGGAACTACACCGAGATGACTGCTAAGGCTGCTTCGGGTGCCGTCAGTACCCCCATGCAGCGTGAGGCTGTTCAGGCTCTCGGACGTCCTTGGACACGTATGGCACCTATCGCTGATAACTTCATGCAGGGTGGTGTTTGGGAAGATGCTGTCAAGGCTATTGATTCCCGCTACGATGCCACCTTCACCCTGCGCTACCACACCAATTGGCAGAAGGCTGGCAATAATGAGCCCTATGTGATTGGTGCCAATGGCATGCATGTCGGCCCCAACGAGGTTTACTTCAGCTGGGTTCCAGAGAGCGAGGATCCAAATATCAATTATACCGGCGCTGATGGCAGACTCGGATTCGGCGAGATCGCTGGCCGTCCCGACTTCGTCGTCGCTGTCAACCATATCAGCCGTAAAAAGTATCCCATCAACTGGAAACTTGGTATCTATCGTACCGACAATGCTGGCGGACTGGGAAGCAAGGTAAATGGTGGTAGCCCGCGTCCTTTCAATGTAGCCAAATTCTCTGAGTTCTACCTTATTGCCGCTGAGGCTGCTGTCAAGGGAGCTACAGGTACGATGAGTGCTCGTGACTTGGTCAACGTGCTCCGTGCACGTGCTGGCAAGCAGACCTTCTCGCAAAACGATAATGTGGCCGTTTCTGTCGACCACAGCGCAGAGATGGTTGCCGCAACACCTGCTACCATCACTGTCGATTACATCCTCGATGAGCGTAGTCGTGAGTATTGGGGTGAGGGCTATCGCTGGTTCGACCTCGTGCGCACACAAAAGTGGACAGAGCGTGCTTCCAACTATCGTATCGCTGGCGACGGATATACCGACAAGGACCTGATGTCCTTCAAGCGTGAAATCACTCCTGGTCATTATATCCGTCCGATTCCACAGGGACAGATCGACGGACTGGAGATGGATGACGCAGCAAAAGCAGCATATCAGAATCCTGCATATAGAAAATAGTTTTTAGGTTAATTCTTTAGGTTAGAGTATGGGGGCAACCGTGAGGCTGCCCCTTTTTAGATGCTCGCTCATCAAAATACAACCGCCGTTCTTTTGCCGTTTGAGAGAATATCACTACTTTTGCACCAACAGAATTTTTATACCAAATTTATCAAGAATCATGTATAGGACAAATACTTGTGGAGAGCTCAGGCTCTCTGATGCTGGTAAGCAGGTGACACTCGCCGGATGGGTGCAGAGAAGCAGAAAGATGGGTGGCATGACGTTCATCGATTTGCGCGACCGCTATGGCATCACGCAGCTGGTGTTCAACGACGAGAGCGACAGCGAATTGTGTGACAGGGCCAACAAACTGGGACGTGAATTTTGTATCCAGGTGAAAGGGGTGGTCAGCGAGCGACAGAGCAAGAACCCCAAAATGCCCACGGGTGACATTGAGATCATCGCTACCCAACTGAACATACTTAGCGAGAGTGCTACTCCGCCTTTCACCATCGAGGACAAGACCGATGGCGGCGATGACATCCGCATGAAATACCGCTACCTCGACCTGCGCCGTAGTGCCGTAAGGAAAAATCTGGAATTGCGACACAAAATGACCATCGCCATCCGCAATTTCCTCGACGCACGTGACTTCATCGAGGTGGAGACGCCGATCCTCATCGGATCTACACCAGAGGGCGCACGCGACTTTGTCGTGCCCTCACGCATGAATCCTGGACAGTTCTATGCCTTGCCACAGAGTCCACAGACGCTTAAGCAACTGCTCATGGTGAGCGGATTCGACCGCTATTTCCAGATTGCCAAATGTTTTCGCGACGAGGACCTCAGGGCCGACAGACAACCGGAGTTCACACAGATCGACTGCGAGATGAGTTTCGTTGATCAGGAGGATGTCATCTCGCTCTTCGAGGATATGTGCCGTCACCTCTTCAAAGAGATTCTTGGTGTGCAACTGCCAGAGAAATTGCAACAGATGACTTGGCATGAGGCCATGCGCCGATTTGGCAGCGATAAACCCGACCTGCGCTTCGGCATGGAGTTCGTGGAACTGATGGATCAGTTGAAAGGCACTGGTACATTCCCTGTCTTCGACCAGGCGGCCTATATCGGGGGTATTTGTGTGCCGGGATGTGCCGCATACACCAGAAAACAGCTTGACCAGCTTACCGACTTCGTTAAACGCCCGCAGGTGGGTGCAAAGGGACTCGTTTACGTGAAATACAACGAGGATGGTTCTGTGAAGAGCAGTGTTGACAAATTCTACTCTCAGGAGACCTTGTTGGCCCTGAAAGAGAAGATGGGGGCCAACAATGGTGACCTTGTCCTCATCCTCAGTGGCGACAATGCCAACAAGACAAGGGTGCAGCTCTGTACGTTGAGACTCGAGATGGCAGAGAGATTGGGACTGCGCGACAAAAACAAGTTTGAGTGTCTCTGGATTGTTGACTTCCCCTTGTTTGAGTGGAGCGACGAGGAACAGCGTCTCATGGCCACACACCACCCCTTCACCATGCCCAACCCAGAAGATATCCCATTGCTCGACGAGCATCCAGAGAACGTCAGAGCGATGGCATACGATTTTGTGTGCAATGGTATCGAGGTGGGTGGCGGAAGTCTGCGTATCCATGATGGAAAACTGCAAGCCAAAATGTTTGATATCCTGGGCTTCACACCCGAGAGGGCCATGGCGCAGTTTGGCTTCCTCATCAATGCGTTTAAGTATGGCGCTCCTCCTCATGCAGGACTGGCTTTCGGACTCGACCGCTTTGTCTCTATCTTCGCCAAACTCGACAGTATACGAGACTGCATCGCCTTCCCCAAGAACAACAGCGGGCGCGATGTCATGCTGGACGCTCCGTCACAACTCGACCCCAAACAACTGCAAGAATTGCAAATTCGAGTTGATGTAAGTCAAGAAAATCAATAAATCTGACATTTTCTGCCAAAAAACGCTGAATTTAAAGCCATAAAATTGGACAGTTTGAAATAAAACCATTAATTTTGCAGCAAATTCAATAGGTTGATACAGAATAACTTCAACACTTTTTATTTTTGTATTTTGTAAATTATGGCAGAAAAGAAAACAACAACGAAGGCTGCTGCTACAAAGGCAGCCGGTGAGAAGAAAGCAACTACCAAAAAGGCAGCTGCAAAGAAGGCTGAAATCGTTATCAACGCTGAGAGCGTTGGCTTCAAGGCTGGTGATGTTTACCAGGCTCTGTTCCAGGCTGAGAAGGCTATGGCCGTGAAGGACATCGCCAAGGCTGCTAAAATCACTGAGGCAGAGACTCTGCTCGGTATGGGATGGCTCTTCAAAGAGGGAAAGATCAAAGACGAGGAAGGTTTGATCACACTTGCTTAATCGTTTTATACGTTATAAAAAATGGGACACTCAGCTATTGGGTGTCCCATTTTTTGTGCCCATCACCCGGGTTTCCTGAGTGTTTCTTTGCAAGCGTTTTACTTGCATTTTTTCTAAAATTACTTTTTATCCATTTTTTCTATCATACAACGCTTTTTTACACTTTTTTTTGCAAAAGGTCGATTTTTTGTATTATCTTTGCCATGCTTTTATAGCTAAATCAGATTACTATGGCAAAAAGACTTCTTTTAGGTTTCGATGTCGGCAGCAGTTCTGTCAAGGCATCATTGGTGGATGCAGATACCGGTGAGTGTGCTGCATCAGCATTTTTCCCCGAGTCAGAGGCTCCCATCAAGGCTGTGAAGGCCGGATGGGCTGAGCAAGAACCAGAATCATGGTGGAACTATGCTAAACTTAGTCTACAAAAAATCATGACAGAGACCGGGGCCACCGGTGAGGATATCAAGGCCATCGGTATATCCTATCAGATGCATGGACTTGTGTGCGTGGACAAAAACTTGCAGGTGCTCCGCCCGTCCATCATCTGGTGTGATTCACGTGCCGTCCCCTATGGGGAGAAGGCTTTCGGTGAGTTGGGGGCTGAGCAGTGTCTCGGCCATCTGCTCAATTCTCCTGGCAACTTCACGGCAGCCAAACTGGCTTGGGTGAAGGAGAATGAACCGGAGCTCTTTGACAAGGTCTATAAGTTCATGCTTCCGGGTGACTATCTGGCCATGAGGCTCAGCGGTACGGTCAATACCACTATCAGCGGACTGAGCGAGGGTATGTTTTGGGACTTCCGCGAAAAGCGTGTCGCCGACTTCCTCATGAAATATTTCGGATTCGACAATAGTCTTGTGCCCGATATCGTGCCTACTTTCAGCGTGCAGAGCGAGGTCTGTGCCGCAGCAGCCGCCGAACTGGGCCTCAAGGAGGGTACCCCGATATCCTATCGCGCAGGAGACCAGCCCAACAATGCCTTGTCGCTGAATGTCTTCAATCCAGGTGAGATCGCTTCCACCGCAGGCACATCAGGTGTCGTCTATGGCGTGCTGGGTGAGATCAATTACGACAAGAAGAGCCGTGTCAACACTTTCGCACATGTCAACTATACCAAGGATCTCGACAGACTGGGTGTGTTGCTGTGCATCAACGGAACAGGCATCCTCAACGCATGGGTGCGCCGCACCATCGCTCCAGAGGGCATCTCCTATGCAGAGATGAACGACTTTATGGCCAATGTGCCCATTGGTAGCGAGGGCGTCTCCATCATCCCGTTTGGTAATGGTGCGGAGCGTGTGCTCGAAAACAAGGAAGTGGGTTGCTCCATCAACGGAGTCAACTTCAATAAACATGGAAAGGCTCATCTCATGAGAGCCGCACAGGAGGGCATCGTCTTCAGTTTCTGCTACGGCATGGAGATCATGCAGCAGATGGGCATGGACATACGCAAAATCCATGCAGGGAAGGCCAATATGTTCCTCAGTCCTCTCTTCCGCGATACACTCGCTGGTGTCAGTGGAGCCACGATCGAACTGCTCGAGACCGATGGCAGTGTCGGTGCTGCCAAGGGAGCAGGTATGGGCTGTGGCATCTACAAGGACAACAACGAGGCATTCGCCTCTCTCAAAAAACTCGCCGTCATCGAACCCGACGAGCAATTACGTCCACAATACCTCGAGGCATACGCTAATTGGAAATGCACGCTCGAGAAAGTGGCAAAAGCTTCATGTTGAAATCTAAAATCATTTAACTACACATTTATTGTTAATTATTCATCCAAATTATGACTAAAGAGTATTTTCCATTTACTGGTAAGATTCCTTTCGAAGGAAAAGAGAGTAAGAATGTAATGGCTTTCCACTACTATGACCCCGAGAAGGTTGTCATGGGAAAGAAAATGAAAGATTGGCTGAAATTTGCCATGGCTTGGTGGCATACACTCGGTGGAGCTAGTGCTGACCAGTTTGGCGGACAGACTCGTAGCTATGAGTGGGATAAGGCTGAGTGCCCCGTACAGCGTGCTAAGGACAAGATGGACGCTGGCTTTGAGATCATGGACAAACTCGGAATCGAGTACTTCTGCTTCCATGATGTTGACCTCGTTGAAGAGGGTGCCACCATCGCTGAGTACGAGGAGCGCATGAAGGCTATCACTGACTATGCTCAGGAGAAGATGAAGCAATTCCCCAACATCAAACTGCTCTGGGGTACTGCTAACGTATTTGGCAACAAGCGTTATGCGAATGGCGCTTCTACCAACCCTGACTTCGACGTGGTGGCAAGGGCTATTGTACAGATCAAAAACGCCATCGACGCTACAATCAAGCTCGGCGGTACAAACTATGTGTTCTGGGGTGGACGTGAGGGTTATATGAGCCTGCTCAACACCGACCAGAAGCGTGAGAAAGAGCACATGGCTACTATGCTGACCATGGCTCGCGACTACGCTCGCGCAAAGGGCTTCAAAGGCACATTCCTGATTGAGCCGAAACCCATGGAGCCTTCAAAGCACCAGTATGATGTCGACACCGAAACAGTCATCGGATTCCTCCGTGCTCATGGACTCGACAAGGACTTCAAGGTCAATATCGAGGTCAACCATGCCACTCTCGCCGGTCACACCTTCGAGCATGAGCTGGCTTGCGCCGTGGATGCAGGTATGCTGGGTTCTATCGACGCCAACCGTGGTGACGCTCAGAATGGCTGGGATACCGACCAGTTCCCCATCGATAACTTCGAACTGACACAGGCCATGATGGAGATCATCCGCAATGGTGGTCTGGGCAATGGCGGCACCAACTTCGATGCCAAGATCCGTCGTAATTCCACCGACCTCGAGGATCTCTTCATCGCCCACATCAGCGGTATGGATGCCATGGCACGTGCTCTCGAGAATGCTGCTGCTATCCTGGAGGAGAGCGAGCTGCCCGCAATGAAGAAAGAGCGCTATGCAAGCTTCGACAGCGGTATCGGCAAGGACTTCGAGGATGGCAAACTTACTCTTGAGCAAGTTTATGAGTATGGCAAGAAAGTCGAGGAGCCAAAGCAGACTTCTGGCAAACAGGAGAAATACGAGACCATCGTGGCTCTCTATGCCAAATAAAGTTTCTTTCGAAAAAGCATAAATTTAGGGGTGCGCCAAACGGTGCACCCCTTTTGCGTATATAATGATGTCTCTATTTTTGACGCTTCTTCAAATAGTGTCTCACAACAAAATAGGCGATGGCGAGCAGAACAAGGGCGATGATACCCCACTTGATATAGTCGCCATACTTCATCAGCTGGTCATTGAGCTGATCTTCGGGGACAAAGGAATGCAGATACCATCCCAAAATGGCCAGGATACTGTGCCAGACACCTGCACCGACAGTGGTGTAGAACAGGAATTTCCAGTAGGGCATCTTAGATAGACCGGCGGGAATGGAGATCAGATGGCGGATGCCAGGAATCAGGCGTCCGGTGAGAGTGGCCACTACACCGTGATCATAGAAATATTTCTCGCTCTTCTCCACCTTCTCCTGATTGAGCAGGCAGAGATGGCCGAGACGGCTGTTGGCAAATTTGTAAATGATGGGACGGCCGAGATAATAACCCGCCACATAATTGATGGAAGCACCCACATCGGCACCGATGGTAGCGAAGAGGATGACGAGAAATACATTGAGATGCCCGCCGGCTGCATGATAGGCCGCCGGTGACACTACCAGTTCAGAGGGTACGGGCACAACGGTGCTCTCCAAGAGCATCAACAGAAAAATGGTAGGGTAGGTGAGGTTGCCCAATAGGGCACTAATCCAGTTCATTATTTATAAGTTGGGATTTGATAAAGCATATTGATAATAATCGGTGACGTCCATCCCCTCTGGAAATAGACCGCTCAGGATATTCTCAGCAGCATCGGGAGCTTGCTCCATGGCGGCCTTCAGATTTTTGAGAAAGGCGTCACGCTGATGAAGATCATGGGCACAGATGGCCATGTAGGCGTAGGCATGAGGAATTTCCTGCTTATCCTGATCTGTCAGCTCCTCCATCATCTCATAGGCCAGTTGAAGGAAGTTGTTGTCATACATCGAGACGGCCACACGAAAAATGACCTTTGATGAGTATTCCGACTCCTCCACCGCTTTTCTGAAACATTCCTGGGCCTCTTGGCTGTACCCGTTCTCCAGATAGATATGTCCGCGGATCACCATGGTCTCATAGGGGTCATAGTCTTCAAGAAAAGCCATCTCGTCGAGATTTTGGAACGCAAGGTCCAGTTTCCCCTCCCGGCTGTAGGAGAAGGCCAGTTCCTGATACACATGTATGAGCTTGCCTCTCTTCTTCTGGGAAAGGATGTTCTTGGCCTTTTCCAGCAAGTCGATGGCTTCTTTGTATTGGTCAAGGTAGATGTGGCATAAAGCGGCGTTGTAGAGTCCTTCAATGTTCTCTTTCCTCACCTTGCTGTGGCGGATGAAATAGTCGATGGCATCAGGATAGTTTTTCAGCCGCATGAGAGCGTGACCCTTGTAGTAAAGCGCATCCTCGTCGTTGGGGTTAATGGCGATGGCAAACTCGCTGCTGCTGATGCTGTCGTTGAGATGGTTCATAGACAGTTGGCAACTGGCAAGCATATCCCAGTAGAAGGCGTTGTAAGGGTATTCTTCTGTCAGTTGTGAAAAAATTTGCTCACATTCTTCATACCTGTTTTCATAATAGCAGATACGTCCCAATGTCTCCTGATAGTCGGCGATATTATTCTCTGTCGACTTCTCCAGCCATTTCTTTGCCAGATCTGTCTGCTCATAGTCGGTAAACAGGATGGCCACATCAAGCACGAAGTCAGGGTAGAGGCTTGTGGAAAGCGACTCCGAATAGGTTTCCAGATAGATGTCGGCTGCTGCTGACCGTCCCGATGCGATGAGAATTTCTGCCTTGATATAGCAATAATCCAGATCGCCCTTGTCGGCAATCTGTTCCGCGAATGCCATCGCTTTTTCGGGGTCTTCGTCGTTGAGCAGAGCCGTACGCGCCTTGAGCACCAGTGGGCCAGTGGCTCCTTCAAAGATGCTCAAGGCGTAATCAGCCACGGACATGGCTTCGTCGATGTCGCCTTTCCAATGATAGTATTCCGCGATGTCGGTCAGCTCCTCGCTGTCGAGATATATGCTCTCGCCGTTGGCTTTCGCCTCTTCAAATTTTTGTAGTATCTCTTTGAACTTCTTGTCTTCGAAGTAGTCGGTGTGCATGGCACGTCGGAATTCGTGATGATGACAGAGTTATTTGTTTTTCTTTGCCCAGGTGTCTTTTAATCCAACGGTCTTGTTGAATACAGGATGAGCGTCAGTGGTATCTGGGTCGGCCATGAAGTAACCGATACGCTGGAATTGCAGATAATCGCCGGGACGCATGGTGGAGGCGAAAGGCTCCACATAGCAGTGCTTGAGTATACTCAGACTATCGGGGTTGATAATCTGTTTCATGGCTGTTACGTTATCGCAGCCTTGTGCCTCACGGATGTCTGCCAGTTCGTCGCGTGGGTTTTCCACTTTCCACAGACGGTCGTAGAGTCTTACCTCGGCTTCCACGGCATTGTGGCATCCCACCCAATGAAGGGTCTTTCCCTTTATTTTGCGGTTGGCACCAGGTAGCCCGCTGCGTGATTCCGGGTCGTAGGTGCAGTAGATGGTGGTCACACGTCCGTCGGCATCCTCGTCGCATGGGTGTTCCTCATCACACTTGATGATATAGGCGTTCTTCAGGCGCACTTCCTTGCCGGGAGCCAGACGCATGAATTTCTTCTCTGCCACTTTCATGAAGTCGTCGCGCTCTATCCATAGTTCGCGCCCGAACTCCACCTCATGACTGCCATCGGCCTCGTTCTCTGGGTTGTTGACAGCGGTCAGCATCTCGCTCTGTCCCTCAGGATAGTTGGTGATGACTACTTTTACAGGATCGAGGACGGCACTCACACGGATGGCGCGGCTGTTGAGGTCATCGCGAACGGCACTCTCCAGGAGAGCCATCTCATTGAGAGCGTCGTAGGTGGTGTATCCGATCTTGTTGATGAAGTTGATAATGCTCTCCGGACTATATCCTCTGCGCCTGAAACCGCAGATAGTGGGCATGCGTGGGTCATCCCAACCGTTCACCAGTCCTTCGTTGACAAGGGCGAGCAGGTTGCGCTTCGACATGAGGGTATAGGTGAGGTTGAGTTTGTTGAACTCTGTCTGTCTCGGCCTGTTATCCTCTATCTGCTCGGTTTCTCCCTTATATTCTTTCATCCATGTGACGAAGAGGTCATAGAGGGGGCGGTGCTCCACAAACTCCAACGTGCAGAGGGAGTGGGTCACACCTTCAAGATAGTCGCTCTGTCCATGGGTGAAATCATACATCGGATAGGCATTCCAACGGTTGCCCGTACGGATATGGTGGATATTGAGCACGCGGTAGATCAGCGGGTCGCGGAAAAGCATGTTGGGATGGGCCATGTCGATCTTGGCACGGAGCACGAGGGTGCCTGGGGTGGCTTCACCACTGTTCATATACTCAAACAGGCGGAGATTCTCCTCTATGGGACGGTCACGGTATGGACTGTTGGTGCCGGGACTGGTGGTGGTGCCTTTTTGCTGGGCGATCACCTCTGCGCTCTGTTCATCCACGTAGGCGCGGCCTTGCTGGATGAGCCACACAGCGAAGTCCCACAGCTCCTGGAAATAGTCGCTGGCATAGTAGACGTTTGCCCATTTGAAACCGAGCCATCGGATATCGTGCTCAATGCTCTCGATATACTCGGTATCTTCCTTGATAGGATTGGTATCATCGAAACGCAGGTTG
>CADCQC010000127.1 GCA_902803455.1 uncultured Prevotellaceae bacterium | reverse complement strand
GATTGAATGCCATCGTCCTGAAAAATGCAGGCATCGTCATCACTGACGACAAAAAACGCACGATTTACACCATTACTGATGCCAATGGACTCTGCTCTAATGTGGTGTCTTATGCTAATTACGACGGGAGAGGACATCTGTGGGGGGCTACCAACAGAGGAATCTTTTCTGTACAAATTCCTTCGCCCATCACACGTTTCACACCTCATGAAGGCCTACAGGGGTTGGTGCTCTCTATCGCATCGTTCAATGGAATCATCTATGTGGGTACTGATGAAGGACTCTTCCGACAGGAGGGATACCGATTCACCAAAGTGCCGGGTGTGAATCATGCTTGTCTGGAGATGAAAAATAGTGGCAACACTTTGCTCGCGGCAACAGCCGATGGCATTTTCAGAGTATACCCTGACGGCCATGCTCGACAGTTGACGGAACTCAATACGATGTCTTTACTCGATGAGGGCGACAAAATCTATAGCGGTGAATCTGATGGCGTCTTTCTGATGAGGAACGACGGACAGAATAGACAGAAAATCTGTAACCTGGAAAATGTCAAGAAAATAGTGAAAGACAAGGAGGGCACCATCTGGGTACAAAGCCTCTACGGAGCAGTGTGGTACAAAAAAGTGGACGACACGATGTTCAGACGGTATAAGACCAATAAGAAGACGGAGACTTTACAAACGATAGTAATGACCGGAGACAAGGTAAACATTGTCTGTGCTGAAGACACTACGCCCATACCATATCCGGTGGTCTCTTATGTGGATGCAGATGGGGTCACTTGGCTGACCAACAACGAGGGGAAAAAACTTTATAGATGGAAGAATGGAAAAAGGCTAAGCGATTTGGATCAACTGTTGTTCTGTGTGAATGAGATTCCTGTGAATGCCATCTTTGTAAGGCAGAATGAGATCTGGTTGGGAAGCGATAACGGATTGACCATCATCAACCCTAAAATGAATATAATCGCAAAAGAAAACAAGCCTAAGCTATATATTCGTTCCGTCAAGTTGGGCAACGACAGCATCCTTTGGGGAGGATTCGGGGAAATGCCGAAATCACTGCCTGATCTCGGCCACAATGACAATAGCCTTTCATTCACCTTCTCGATCGACAATCCCTACCTTGTCGGAAAGACAATGTATCGCTACAGACTGAACAACGGGGATTGGAGCCCCTGGAGCAATAGCACGTCTGCTAATTATCCAAATCTCGCCTTTGGCAACTATACCCTCGACGTTCAGGCACGCGACATGCTCAACAGGTTATCCGATATTTCGAGCATCAGCTTTTATATCAGAGTGCCCTACTATTACAGATGGTATATGAACTTGTTCTATTTGTTGTTCTTGAGCGCATTGGTATACCTACTCTTCCAGTTGCGACTGAGAAGACTGGAGAGGGAAAAGGTCAGATTGGAGAAAATCGTTACTGAGCGGTCGGCAGAGGTCGTGAGATTGGAGAAAATGGCAACGGCTGGTAAACTGACTCAGGGACTGATCGACCGCATTCTCAATCCGCTCAATTATATCAATAATTTCGCCAAACTGTCGGAAGGGCTTGTGAGGGATGTCAAGGCTAATGTGGAGGATGAGAAAGAAAGGATGGAGGAAGACAACTACGAGGACACCATGGAGGTGCTCGACATGCTAAAACTCAACTTGCAGAAAGTGGGGGAACATGGACAGAACACCGCAAGGACTCTCAAGGCGATGGAGGAGATGCTCAAAGACAGGTCGGGGGGAATTGTGCCCATGGACCTGATGATTGTCATAAGGCAAGACAAGCAAATGTTGCAGGATTATTATAAAAAGGAAATCACACAATATGGCATCAAGACTCACTTCAGGGAGGAGGTCGGTCAGGTCATCATCAATGGAAATGCGGAACAGCTGAGCAAAACCATCATGAGCTTGTTGGCCAACGCCATCTATGCCGTTATCAGAAAAGCGCAACAAATAGAGACTGGCGGACAAGACAAAAAAACGGGGGAGAGGTATTCACCGGAGGTTTCCTTGCTCGTCGAACAAATCGACAATGTCATCCAGATAAAAATCCGTGATAATGGCACGGGCATCGGGGAAAATATCATCGATAAAATTTTTGACCCGTTTTTCACCACTAAAACCACTGCTGAAGCGGCTGGCGTCGGACTTTACCTGAGCCGAGAGATCGTCCAAAACCATGGGGGTGACATCCAAGTCAAGTCTGTAAAAAATGAATTCAGCGAGTTTATCATCACGTTACCTGTAAAAAATGCATAGCAATATGGAACAGATAGAACAGCTCAAACTACAATTACAACAGCAGGAGAAATTAGCTTCACTCGGTACACTCAGTGCGGGCATCGCACATGAGATACAGAATCCGCTCAACTTCGTCATCAATTTCAGTAAAATATCCGACAAACTGCTGAATGATCTGGCTGCTATCGTGGAGGATAATTTGGACAAATTGACGGAAGATGACCGTGAGGATGCGGAGGACATCATTGACGACCTGAAGAGCAACCTGGCTAAGATTGTGGAGCATAGCCAAAGGGCTGTCAGTATCATACAGGGGATACTCCTGGTCTCAAGGGGAAAGGATAACGAGTTCCTGCCTACTGATGTATGCAAGATTGTCAAAGAGTATGTCTGGCTTTCGTATCATGCTATGCGGGTCAACTGCAAAGGGTTTAACATCAGCATTCATGAGAATTATGAGGATGGGCTTCCTAAAATCATGGTTATTCCCCAGGATTTAAGCCGCGCGGTGCTCAACGTGATGAACAATGCTTGTTATGCTGTTTGGAAAAAGAAACAGACGGCTGGAGTTGACTATTCCCCGGAGGTTTCGGTGACCGTCGGAAAGGAAGGGGACAACCTCGTCATCAGCTTTGTTGACAACGGAGAGGGAATGACGGAAGAGGTAAAACAGCGGCTCTTCGAGAACTTCTTCACAACCAAACCCATCGGACAAGGTACTGGCCTCGGTTTGGGCATCACACGTGATATTATAGAAAATAAGCATGGGGGAACTGTATCATTCAACTCCACTGAGGGAGAAGGTACGACCTTCACATTCACCATACCTATCAGGAAATGAAAAAGATAAGATACCTGTTCGTTTTGATAGGACTATGCTTGGCTTCGCTTTGCACCCAAGCACAGGAGAATACTGTGCGGCAGATCTATCAGCAGGCTGAGAGCGAATATGAGATCGGCCGCATCGAGCAAGCCATTCAATTGCTGCAGGATAACCTGAGCAACTTTGAGGGAAACCTCAAACAAAGTGCTTATCGGCTTCTGGCACTATGCTACCTGAGTGAGGACAGAGACCCGGAGGCGAGGTTCTTTGCTGAACAGTTGATAAAAATGAATAACTATTACAACTCCACAGATGACCCCGCACGCTTTCAGGAGCTCATCAGCCAACTCAAAGAAGGTATAGTCACCACGATTACTACGGCTTCCAGTCAAAGTGAGACGGTCAATGAGGCGCCGGTTCCCATTACCATCATCACGGCGGAGATGATTAATGAACTGGGCTACAATAAGAACCTGGCACAGATACTTGAGGCATACGTGCCAGGG
>CADCQC010000126.1 GCA_902803455.1 uncultured Prevotellaceae bacterium | reverse complement strand
GACCAGTGGTTATTGACAAACCACAGATATCCTCTGCTGTCAAGCGTGAGGCATTTCATGTTTGGCAGACTCCGGTTATTATCATCCATCAATTTTTTCTGATGATGATCCTCCCATGTGTTGTCCTTATTTAAGCAGAGGATCGACCGGTTTTCAGCCAAACTGTTCAGGCACCATAAATTGCCCTCCTTGTCGAAGGTGATGCCTAAGGTCAGGATATAGTCAGGACTGTTGTCAGGAGTGGAATACATGAGCAGGCTGTTTTCCGGATGATAATGCCTGACGAATTTACCGTCAAGGTATTCATAGATTCCCGCCCTGCTTCCAGTAAACACATGGTTTTTGTTTTGAGGATCTACTGCAAGGCAGGTCATATCCTCAAAACGGTTGTTGACGATGGGTTGGATATCATCTTGGTAGATGGTCCAGCTCTGGTCTTGATAGGTCTGTACGGTGGCTTCTCTGAAGAGTTCGGCAAAAGAGTCATACCCACCACCACAACTGTAGAGTCGCTGGTTGGTATAGGTCATGAATCCGAAGTAATTATATTTTGGTCCTTCAGGATTGATGTCCGTGGTCACAGGTAGGATACGATGGTCTTCTATCTGCAGCGAATACAGTTTATTGTCGGCCTGATTGCTCCAGTAGCATTTGTTGACACTGTCATAAGCAAACGCTTTGAAAGTGAAATCCTGCTGGTCGACGGTTGTCAGGTGATCCATATCACTGAAGATCCACACAGAATATTGGTTTCCGAGGATCAGCTGATCATTGATATTGTTGCAGAAAGAGAAATTGAAGTCATAAGCCTTTTTCCATTCGTCAGCATCCTTATAGTAGATATATCCGTTGGTGGCACCGATCAGTTTTCCGTCGAAATGGAAAAGATGGTCCACAGCCAGATCAGATTCTTTTTTCCAGAAGCTCTTGTCCAGGAGATTGTCTGACGTATTGGCTTTGATGATGCCGTTATTTCCACAAGCGGCATAGATATGGTCATTGAGCACATCTGTCGACATGACACTTTTTCCAAGGTTATAGGTAGCGCTGATCTCCGCATTGGAGACATTGACTTTCAGAATGCCGAAATTGGTGGAAAGATAGGCCCATTTCCCGATAATCTTGACTTCATTGATGGTCTTGTCGACCGTCATCGATTTGTTGTGATAATCGGATATATTGACCACGTTTCCCTTTTCATCCAAGAGATCTATATTCTGATTTTCATAGATGATGACCAAGCGTTTGGCTGACTTGCAATAGGCGATGTGTTTGATATTGCAGTCATTGAGCACATTCATCTTGTCATAGGTCTCCACATGATGATCATTGGTATTATATGAGAAAAGTCCTTTTGAACTGAGCACATAGACCATTTTTCCTGCGGGTTCTATCTCCGTGATGTCACCATAGGCCAGATAACTGGTCCATGTGCCGATGGATGCACTATAGGTGATCAGTGTGGATAGAACGGATAAGATGGTCAGAAATACTTTTCTCATTATCTCCAATGTCTTTTGGTGTGGTGGGTGCGTATTTATTGATTGGTGAGGAATGCCGCCAATTTCTCCACAGCCTTTGCGCGATGGGATATTTTGTTTTTCACATCGTTGCCCAGTTCGGCGAAGGTCATCTCATAGCCGTCGGGCAGGAAAATCGGGTCATATCCGAATCCCTCTGTTCCGCGACGTTCCTTGATGATGCTTCCTGAAGCGATGCCTTCAAAAATATGCTTTTCGACATGCTCACCATCTGATAGTATTAACGCAATAACTGTGCGGAATCTTGCATTCCGATGGTTATTATTTCCTAATTCTCTCAATAATTTGCTCATATTGGCCTCACTGTCGTGACCTTCACCGGCATATCGTGCGGAATAAACGCCAGGAGCCCCATTCAATGCGTCTACCTCAAGGCCGGTGTCGTCGGCAAAACAACTGAGGTGATAGTGATCATACACATATTGTGCTTTTTGGAGAGCGTTGCCTTCCAAGGTGTCTGCCGTCTCAGGAATATCATCATGGCATCCTATATCAGACAATGACAATATCTCTATTTGATTGCCGATGATCTGCCGGATTTCCGACAGTTTATGTTGATTGTTGGTGGCGAAAACGATTTTCATTTCTTTTGTTTGACTTTTTTAATTTTCACTTTCATCTCATCAAAGCCTTCTCCATACACACCGATGACACTACTCTGGCTTACAAAAGCATTGGGATCGATGGATTTGATGAGTCGGAACATATTCACGCTCTCCCGTTTACGGGCGAGGATGCAAAGTACCTTCATCTCTTGTCCGGTATACCATCCATGACCGTCAAGAATGGTCACTCCATGTTGCATGTTGGTTCCGATGGCATTGGCTATTTCCTGGTATTTACGTGAGAAGATGAGAAATTGCACGGACTCCCTGCGAGAATTCATCACATAGTCGAGCACGAAATTTTCCACCACCATGGTACAGAGACCGAAGACAATCTTGTAGATGGCTTCTGTGATGGTGAAATCACGTGCGAAGATAAACATGGGAAAACTGGAACCGATAATCACCAGATCGACGAGGATCAGCACGGTACCCAGCGACATGTTATGGTATTTGTTGACCACGGCAGCCACGATGTCAGTGCCGCCCGTACTGCCATTGTGAAGAAAAACGATAGCCAGTGCCGTGCCGGTCATGCAACATCCGATGATGAGTGACATGAAGTCCTGGTCGCTGAGCAGATGGATCATGGATCCATCGGGATTGGTCATGATATCTTGGGCAATACCCAACATGGCCGACAGGGCGAAAATGGCATAGATGGTTTTGATGAGGAATCGCCAACCAAGTACTTTCAAGGCTACTACAAGGAGGATGGCATTGAGTATGAAATAGGAATACATGATGGGTATTCCATGACCATTGGCATTGGTGGCGTAAAAAATGATGGCTGATACACCCGTCACGCCACCTGTCACTATCTCATAGGGCAACAGAAAAGCTGTCCATCCTACGGTATAAAGAAGAAGACCAAGGGTTATGAAAACATAGTCCTTGGCTTCTCCATAGATTTGATGACGTTCAAAAGTCATTTGTCTTCCTATTTATTTAATAACGACATTGACAATTTTTTTAGGTACGATGATGACTTTTACCACTTTCTTATCATTGATATATTTTTTAGAGCGTTCGTCAGACAAGACGGCTTTTTCTATATCAGCTTGGTTGGTGTCTACATTGAACTGCATCTGGAATCTGGCTTTTCCATTGAAAGATATGGTGAGTTGCATCTGGTTTTCCACAAGATATTTCTCATCGTATACAGGCCATGGAGCATCGCAAACCGATCCTTCTCCGCCAAGAGCCTCCCACAGTTCTTCACTGATATGAGGAGCAAACGGCGCGATCAACTGCACCATCTGTTGCAGCACTTCTGCATTTCTGCACTTCTGCTGAGACAGTTCGTTGACTGCAATCATGAAAGCGGCAATAGATGTGTTGTAAGAGAAATTCTCGATGTC
Organism: uncultured Prevotellaceae bacterium; assembly: GCA_902803455.1. Lineage (GTDB taxonomy): Bacteria > Bacteroidota > Bacteroidia > Bacteroidales > Bacteroidaceae > Prevotella. The sequence continues at coordinate 1,575 of CADCQC010000126.1, read as the reverse complement.
CTGGCTCACTTTCTTGATCAGTTTATGCAGACTCTTCAACATCTCAGGGGTAGCGGGCTGATCGAGAGGAAGCAGTTGGTCGCTGGCGTCTTTTCCAGAACCATAGAACAGTGCCCAGAATTTCTTAAGGAAACGGTGGCAGCCGTCAATACCGTTGGTGTCCCAAGGTTTGCTCTGTTCGACAGGACCGAGGAACATCTCATAGAGCCGCAGCGTGTCTGCACCGAAACGTTCTACAATCATATCAGGATTGACGACATTGAACATCGATTTCGACATCTTTTCCACAGCGAAACCGCAGATGTATTTTCCATCCTCAAGGATAAACTCCGCATGCTCATATTCCGGTCGCCATGCCTTGAAAGCGTCGATGTCGAGTACATCAGCATTGACGATATTGACGTCCACATGAATTTCTGTCGTGTTGTATTGGTCTTTCAAACCTTTGCTCACGAAGACAGGATTTTGTGAGTGATCATCATTATTGATGCGATAGACGAAATTGCTGCGTCCTTGGATCATTCCTTGGTTGACGAGTTTTTGGAATGGTTCTTCCTTGCAGGAATAACCATAGTCATGCAGGAATTTATTCCAGAAGCGCGAATAGATGAGGTGACCGGTAGCATGTTCGGTACCACCCACATAGAGGTCTACGTTTTGCCAGTATTCATCCACTTTTTGATCGACGAGTGCCTCATCGTTGTAAGGATCCATATAACGCAGGTAATAGGCGGATGATCCGGCGAAACCAGGCATAGTGTTGAGTTCAAGAGGGAATACGGTCTGGTGATCGATCAACGATTTGTCGACGACAGTTTCAGACTTGGTGTCCCAAGCCCATTTGACGGCTCTTCCGAGTGGTGGCTCACCAGTCTCTGTGGGTTGATATTTATCAATCTCAGGCAGTTCGAGTGGCAGTTTGTCTTCAGGGATCATATAGGGCATCCCGTCTTTATAATAGACAGGGAACGGTTCTCCCCAATAACGTTGACGTGAGAAGATGGCATCACGCAGACGGTAGTTCACCTTCACCCGGCCTAAGTGATGTTCGGCCACATATTTTTTGGTAGCGGCGATAGCTTCTTTGACAGTCAGTCCGTTGAGTGAGAAATCGATGTAGGGTTTCACATCTTTTCTTGGTGAGTTGCACACGATACCCTCCTTGGCATCGAAACTCTCCTCGCTGATGTCACAACCTTCGATGAGTGGGATGATAGGCAGGTTGAAATGACGTGCGAAGGTATAGTCGCGTGAGTCATGAGCAGGTACAGCCATGATGGCACCTGTGCCATAACCGGCCAACACATAATCACTCACCCAGATGGGGATTGCCTCGCCAGTGAAAGGATTGATGGCATAGGAACCAGTAAACACACCAGTCACCTTCCGGTCAGCGATGCGTTCCCGTTCGGTGCGTTTCTTGGTGGCAGCCACGTAATCCTCTACGATTTTTTTCTGTTCCTCTGTCGTCACTTTTTCCACATATTCACTTTCTGGAGCGAGCACCATGAAAGTGACGCCAAACATGGTGTCAGCACGTGTGGTGAAGATAGTGAAATCGATGTCGCTGTCCTT
>CADCQC010000125.1 GCA_902803455.1 uncultured Prevotellaceae bacterium | reverse complement strand
CTGCCCACGAGATGTCGTTCTCGTCGCTTCCTGACAGATTTCTGGGGAAAAACACCTCACAGCCCGTCAGTTCCCGGGCTCTTTCCTGGGTATTGACGCCCTCCAGTTTCATGATGGCGTTGCTATCGCTGCGGAAACGGTATTCCTCGATGAAGAAGGGAACGAAGATGCCGTCGATCTTTAGAATCAGATAGTCAGCATCCGTACGGTCGAACACGTCATCGGTGAAATGGAACGACAGTTCTCCTTTCACACCATGTGTCTTGCCCAACCGTCCTATCTTGAAAACGTCGTCTCTGATCATGATCTGTCGATATCTCCTCCTGGTTATTGCACACGTTCAATATGGGCTCCCAATTGCCGTAGACGTTGCTCGATGTTCTCATATCCACGGTCTATCTGCTCGATATTGGCGATGCGGCTGACGCCGTCGGCACTTAATGCGGCGATGAGCAAGGCGATGCCGGCGCGGATGTCAGGACTGGTCATGCGGCCGGCCCGCAGTCTCACCTGATGATTGTGCCCGACGACCACGGCGCGGTGAGGGTCGCAAAGGATGATCTGGGCACCCATGTCGATGAGTTTGTCGACGAAGAAGAGGCGGCTCTCAAACATCTTCTGATGGATGAGCACGCTGCCTTCTGCCTGCGTGGCCACCACGAGCAAGACCGAGATGAGGTCAGGGGTGAGGCCGGGCCAGGGTGCGTCGGCAAGTGTCATGATCGTACCGTCGATGAATGAATCTACCTGATAGGTGTCATGACGGGGGATAAAAAGATCATCGCCAGAAATCTGAATGTGGATACCCAACCGGCGGAAGGCTTCGGGGATGATGCCGAGTTGATGGAGTGACACATCCTTGATGGTGATGCCGGCGCCCACCATGGCTGCCATGCCGATGAATGATCCTACCTCGATCATGTCGGGCAGAATCTTGTGGGTGGCTCCGTGAAGGCTCTTCACACCCACAATGGTGAGCAGGTTGGAGGCGATGCCGCTGATGTTGGCTCCCATCCGGTTGAGCAAATGGCATAGTTGCTGCACGTAGGGCTCACAGGCGGCATTATAGATCGTGGTGGTGCCCTCAGCGAGCACAGAGGCCATGATGATATTGGCGGTGCCGGTGACCGATGCCTCATCCAGCAGCATATAGCAGCCTTTCAACTTCTCGACCTTCAGTTCAAAAACGTCGCGCCCGACGATGCGGTCATAATGGGCACCCAGATATTTGAAACCGAGAAAGTGGGTGTCGAGACGGCGACGACCGATCTTATCGCCTCCTGGCTTGGCGACGACGGCACGGTGATAACGGGCCAACAAGGGACCGAACATCAGCACGCTGCCGCGCAGCGATGAGCATTTGTTGACAAACTCATCGCTCTCCAAATAGTCAAGACGGAGTTCGGAGGCTTGAAAGGTGAAATCGCCTGGCCCGTTTTTCACGACACGGACACCCATGTCGGTCAACAGGCGGATGAGGTTGTTGACATCGAGGATGTTGGGAATGTTGGTGATACGCACTTCCTCATCGGTGAGGAGTGTAGCGCAAATCACCTGTAATGCCTCGTTCTTGGCACCTTGAGGGGTGATGGTACCTTTGAGCGGATGACCGCCTTCGATGACAAAAGACTGCATATGTTGGGCTATTTCTTTTTCTTGCGTTTCTCGGTGAACTCTCTTTCATTGATTTTCTCGAAGACGAAAGTCTTGGGGTCGAGTTGGATCACCCCATCGGTGAAACGGGCCATATCAGCAATGACTTTCTGGTCGTCGGAGGAGCCATGGCTCCACTGGAAGAGGTTGCGCTTCATGTGGTTGGCGGTGGCGCGGGCCAATTCGTCGCGCTCAGGGCCAGGTTCCATGGTCTTGAGTTTGTCGAAGAGTTCGAAAATCATATAGCCGTAGTGGCGTACGGGGATATCCTTCATAGGATACTCCATTGGCTCTGGGCGTGTGGTGATCTTGGCAGCCTGGCTGACATCACATGGCCAGTCAATATCGAGTTGGAAATTACTCATCAGTGCCAGATGGTCCCACAGTTTCTGACGGTGGTCGCCCGCCTCACCGCTATGAGGGAACATACGCTCCATGATGGTGACTATGGTCTCGGCACAGCGCTGACGTTCCTCACGCGACTCGAGGGTGACGGCATGGTCGACCATGCTCTGTATCTCACGGCCGTATTCAGGCAGGAGGAGTCGCTCACGCTGCGTGTTGTAGTCTAATCCTTCTATGTTCATTTCTAATAAATCTGTTGACATTAAATTGATGATGGTGGATAACGCTCCTACGGAGGCTTTCCTATTTGTCCGACGAGGGGCCGGAGGCAGGGGTGTCGCCCGTGGAGAGCAAGGGTTTCGAGGGCTTGGCCACGAAATCTTTCAGGTAGAATGGCGTAAAGTAGGCCACATCCTCATATTGTTGCAAAGCGATGCGCTTTTCTGCCAAGGGAAACATGGAACGGGCAAGGGGCCTGATGCCCTCGATGAGATGGGCGTTGGGGTGCTGGATGGCTGACATGCATTTCGCTGCTCCATTGCCAAAGAAATAGATGGGGTGAGCATCCAGCCATTGGCGATAGGTCTCGCTGTCGACAATATCGGCCTGTGTCGGCCGGACAGGCCGCAAGGCACGGTCGTAGATGGCGGCATAGACCTCCATGCGGCGTGCGTCAATCATCGGGCACAACAGTGCGTCGTCTTCCAACTCATGTCCGAGAAGCACCGGGACACAGAGCAGTTCAAGGGTGGGGATGGCGATCAGGCGCAAGTCGCGTCCATAACAGATACCTTTGGCCATGGATACACCAATACGAAGACCTGTGTAACTGCCTGGACCACAACTGACGGCAACAGCGTCGAAGGGGATGGCATGGTTGTCGGTGAACGACATCGCCTCGTCTACAAACGTGCCAAGCCGCTCAGCGTGGTTGGGACCACTGAGGTCTTCGTCATGATAAATGCATGCACCATCCTGGCTCACGGCCACAGAACAGGCATCGGTACTCGTCTCAATATGCAAAATGCATGACATCTCTTCTGAGGAATCTTAATTATATCCTAAAATAAAATGCAAAATTACGCTTTTTTCCGCAGAAATATGTATTTTTGCATAAATTTATCCCTTGCTTGGGAGTTTTTAAGATTTTGACGGCTCTCTTGAGCAGAAAAATGGCATTTATATAATTAATCGGATGATACAGTCAATGACGGGTTACGGCAAGGCTGTCGTGACCTATAAGGAAAAGAAAATCAATGTAGAGGTGAAGTCTCTCAACAGCAAGTCGCTTGACCTCTCTACACGTATCGCACCTCTTTATCGGGAAAAAGAGATGGAGATCCGGCAACTCATCGCCCAGACAGTTGTGAGAGGGAAAGTAGACTTTTCGCTATGGATCGAGAAAGAGGCTGCTGCGGACGCCACACCGATCAATGCTGTCCTGGTGGAGAATTACTACCGACAGATCAAGGCCATCTCTGAGAGTACTGGTATCCCCGAGCCTCAGGAATGGTATCAGGTGCTACTGCGCCTGCCTGATGTCACGACGAAGACCGACGTGGAGGTGCTTGATGAAGAGGAATGGCTGGTGGTGCGCGACACCGTAAAAATGGCGCTGACACAACTGGAGAACTTCAGGCAACAGGAGGGGGCCGCGCTCCAGAAACGCTTTGAGCAGAACGTGAACCGTATCGCCCAGCTGCTGGCGGCCATCGAACCTTTTGAGGTCTCCCGGGTGGAAAAAATCCGTTCACGGATCGTTGACGGGCTGGCATCCATTCCCGATGTGGATTATGACAAAAACAGACTGGAACAGGAACTCATCTATTATATTGAGAAACTGGACATCAGTGAGGAAAAACAGCGGTTGGCCAACCATCTCGACTACTTCCGCCGAACGATGGAGGAGGAGGTGAGCCAAGGCAAAAAACTGGGATTCATCGCTCAGGAGATGGGGCGTGAGATCAATACCACCGGTTCGAAAAGCAATATGGCTGAGATGCAGAATATCGTCGTGCAGATGAAAGACCAACTGGAACAGATCAAGGAGCAAGTGCTGAATGTGCTCTGACCTGATGCTGGTGATGACCCAAAAGATCAAAAGAGGATGAAAAAGACAAAGACAAAATGTATCATCTTCTCAGCGCCAAGTGGCAGCGGGAAGAGTACGATTATCAACTGGCTCATGAGTGAGCATCCGGAATTGAAACTGGCTTTCTCCATCAGTTGTACAAGTCGGGCGCCCCGGGGAACGGAACAGAATGGGGTGGAGTATTTCTTCCTTTCACCCGAGGAGTTCCGGGCGCGCATCGATAACCAGGAATTCCTGGAGTATGAGGAGGTGTATGAGGATCGCTTCTATGGTACCTTGAAAGCACAGGTGGAGCGGCAGTTGGAACAGGGACAGAACGTCGTGTTTGATGTCGATGTGAAGGGTGGCTGCCGGATCAAGGATTATTATGGCGACAGGGCTTTGAGCATCTTCATCCAGCCCCCGTCGATAGAAGTGCTGCGCCAACGCCTCGTCAACCGCGGTACGGATGCGCCCGAGGTCATCGAAGACCGAATCGCAAGGGCGGCTTTTGAACTGACCTTCGCCGATCGTTTTGACCATGTCGTGGTGAACGATGATCTGAAGGTGGCAGAGCAGGAGACGCTGAATGTGGTGAATGAGTTCCTTGGCCAATGAGAACTGGCATTTTTGGAGGTTCATTCAATCCGATCCACAACGGACATGTGAAATTGGCCTTGAAACTGCTCAAGGCACTCAAACTTGATGAGGTGTGGCTGATGGTCACACCTCAAAATCCATGGAAACAACAGGCCGATTTGCTCGATGATACCCAGCGCTTTTTACTCGCTCAGGCTGCCTTGGAGGGTATCGACGGGCTGGTGGCCAGTGACTATGAGTTCCGTTTGCCGAAACCCTCTTATACCTGGGATACACTGCAAGCACTCTCACGTGACTTTCCTGACCGTGAGTTCACTTTACTGATCGGTGGCGATAATTGGGAAAAATTCGGGTCTTGGTATATGCATGACCAGATTCTGGCTCACTACGACATCGCTGTCTATCCCAGAAAAGGATACGCTATTGATACGGCCACGTTGCCTGCCAACGTGAGTGTGCTCCGCACCCGACTGATCAATATCAGCAGCACACAGATCAGAGAGCGGATACGCAAAGGACTGCCGATCGATGAACTGGTGCCTCCACCAGTGGCGGCACTGATCCGTGAACACGGATGGTATGCCGCCAATGGGTGAGCATCAGTCGTTGAGGTTATTGGAAGACGAGGTCTTCGAGTGTACTAAGTGACTGCTCCTTGGTGGGGGAGGAGAACGTGAAGAAGATGGCATGCTTGCCTGTCAGCTGTGTGAGGGCAGGCAGGTCAACGGTCATTTCTGTTGAGGTCTTGGGCATGTCGCCTTTCAGTTCTATTGTTCCCAGCAGTTGTCCTCCACGTGATATCCAAGGACTGTCGGCCAGAATCTGGATGGTGCCGTCGATGCCCTCAGGTATCAGTCTGAGCGACAGTTGCAGTTTCTCCTTACCGTGGGTGCTGGTGAAATTGAAGTATTTGTAACCCACAATCGATCCGTCGGTGTTGTTGACCACCGGATTGGTGTTGTTGCGCAAGTCATAGGGTGCCTCCATCTTGTCGTCGGTGCCATAGGACGATGCCACATAGGAACCAAAGAACGTGTTGTTGGGCCATTCATGAACGGCTACTTTAGGACCGGTATACCAGCAGGCGATACCGGCGGAATGGCGTTCCAAAGGATTGAGACCATCGAGCGAGAATCCTTCGGAGGTGTACTCACCTTCTGAGATGGTGACTTTGCCGCCCTTGCCTTCTTCCACTTCTACCTTGATGGGCGCTACCATGGCCTGACGGGCATATTCGTCGGTGCCTGACTGCCGGTGATAGAAGACATACCACTGTCCGTTGATCTCACAGATGCTGCCGTGGGTGTTGCCGTCGATGGTGGCTGTGGCTATCACGTTGCCTTGCTCATCGACATCGCGTGCACGGCCATCGATGATCGTGCCTCCGTAAGTGAAAGGACCGAGGGGCTGGTCGCTGTAGGCATATGCAAGGGTGTAATTGGATGCCGGCAGTCCAAACTCGCCCTCTTTCGTCCAGCGGCTGTAGATGAAGACATATTTGTCCTTGATCTTGCGGATGGATGAGGCCTCAAAGAAACGGAAATCGCCAGGCTGGTTTTTCGAACTGATCATATCTTCCACAATCTGGGTGCCAGGCTTGACCGTGGCCATCGTGGCCGGGTCGAGTTCCGCACCATAGGATTTCTCAAACCCCCAGTAACCATATACTTTGCCATCATCATCGACAAACACGGCAGGATCGAAACCTAATATGCCGTCGGTCTTGTTGGGGTCGTCCTCACTCCAGTTGCATACTTCAAACGGGCCGTCGGGCCGGGCACTCTTGGCTACCATACCGTTGCGGCCGCCTTCTTGGTTGTTGGGATAGAGATAGTAGGTCTTCTGTCCGTCGGGGGAGATGACAAGTGTCACGTCGGGGGCGTAGAGCACATCGGCCTTTCCCTCACTGTTGAATGGCTCTCCCTTGGCGTTCTTGTCAACGCTCAGGATGACACCGTCATAGCGCCATTGGGTGAGATCATCCACAGAGGCAGACCACACGACTTGTTCGCGCCCGCAGTATCCTGTGATCATGCTGTCATGCGAGCCATAGATATAGACACGGTATTTGCCGGGGTTGTCGGGATCCTCGAAAATGTAGGGCTCACCGTCGGGGATATGTTCCCATAAAGGAAGGAAGGGATTACCCACGGTAGTGAGTGTAGGCGGGGTGGATTCTTCCTTCGGAGCACAAGATGTGGTGAACAACAGGCAGCCCACCACCGTCAACAGGCTTGCTGATAGGAAATAAAGGATTTCTTGTCGCATGTGATAAATGGATATTGGTGAAACAATAGGGTTGTGAGTAATCGTTATCGATGTTTCTCTTGCCGGGTCAGTTTTCTCACACGACGCTTGACAGAATACCAGATGTGTGAGAAATTTCCATATCGCAGGTTGAGCACCAACTCTTCCATCGATCTGCAGACCTTGATCCACGGATGTCCCCAGGCATGGGTTCGGTAGACGCGTTCTTTGTAGGCCACATGGTCGATCACATAACGTGGATGTTGTAAAGGAAAATCCGTCTCGTGGCGCTGCATGGTGAAGATACGGCGGTAGGCTCGGGGCGTGGTTTGGACGCTGCCGGAGAAGTGGGTACTGTCTGAGGAAAGCCCCATGTTGTTGATCATGTTTCTGGTGGGCATGATGGCCAGACCTGAATGAAGGAGAATACTTGCCCAGAAAATGCTCTCATAATATTCTTTCCCTGTCTCATGGTGCTGCCGGCACATGTCAAGAATATCGCTGCGGAGGCCTCTTCGCTTGATGAAGGTGTCAAGCAACCTCATGGTCTCGGGTTGGTCGAGGAATGCGTAGTCGCCTTCCCATAAATCGATGACCCTCCGCCAAGATGCCCATCCCCAGATGGAGAATACCGATGTGAAGAAGTAACTGTCGGACACGTCGGTGGTCACTTCATCCTCGTTAAAACCTGCGATCATCATGATGCGCTCATCATGCTCATAGCGGTCGAGCAGTTCCTTGCAGAATGGGAAAAAGGATTGTGAGGGCACATCGTCATCTTCAAGTACGATACATTTGTCGGTGATGGAGAATGCCCATTTCTGCGACAGGTATTCTGAGGGGTCACAACCGAAGTTGCGCTCTTGGTATTTACGGTATACCTCGCACTCCCAATCGATGTCTTCCACCACCTTGCGGCATGCCTCTATCCCTGGCAGGTCGCGCTCACCGCGTGGGCCGTCCTGATAAAGAAACAAGCGGGAAGGACGAGCCTTTTTCACTTCGGCGAAGACCTGGCTGAGATGGTCAGGACGGTTAAAAAACAGGATGAGAACCGAGACGTCGGTCTTTGCAGGATGTTTGATGGGCGACATGACTTATTTTCTTTTGAGGATGAAGCGGGCACTCTCGTGCAGGATCGTGCTGCCAGACCACCAGAGGATGCCGATATAGGGGATAGCCACGAGGAGGATTTTTAATAACATGCGCAGGTAGATATTGCCGATGCCTGAGGTGACTGCGGCGACAATGACGCAGAGCACGGAAGCCAACAGCAGATAGGGCGAGATATCTCGCAAGAACTCTGAAGGACGGATATTCACCTCCCGTTGGGCGAGTCGCAGCCATACACCTGTCCACAGGATGCTGATCACCACATAGGCGGTCACCATGGCATGGATGCCAAAGCGTGCCATAAGCAGTGCCACCAGCAATCCGGCGATACATAGAGAGATGGTCGACCACATGTAGATGCCGGAGTGACCACGGCTGATGATGAGATTGGAGAAGAGGGTGGAGATCGGCAGAAAGGCGCCGGCCACACACAGAATCTGCATGAGGATGGCGCTCTGAATCCATTTCTCTGTGATCAGGATCACAATCAGTTCCTTGGCGACCAAGGCTAAACCAAACATCAGCGGGAATGTGACCAGCGCAGTGAAACGCAGCAATTTGCGTAGGACGGTTTTTTGCCGCTCATGGTCATCCTCCACATGTGTAAATACAGGTTGTGCCACACCATAGATCATATTGGAGATGAGTGATGAGCCCATGGTGTTCCATTTGTTGGCTTGGGTATAGTTACCCACATCGCCGGGCGTGTAGAGTTTGCCGAGGATGACGGAGAAGAGGTTGTTGTTGATGATGTTGAAAACATTCGTGATGATCAAGCGGCTGCTGAAACCGATCATCTCGCGTACGGGAGTGAAATCAATCTTCAGGCTGGGCCGCCATTTGGAGAAATATAAGCTGAGGGTAGCCACCATGAAGACATAGACGAGGGTCTGGGTGGCGAGACCCCAATAGGCCATGCCCGCGAAAGCCATGAGGATAGCCACCACGCCAGAGACTGCCAGACTGGTGATGGTCATGATGGATGTCTCACGCACCATCATGTTGCGGAAAAGATAGGCACGGGGGGCTGTGCTGAAACTGGAAATCACGAAGGAAAGTGAGATGTAGCGGATGAGGGGAGTCAGTTCGGCGACATCATAAAACCTGGCGATCAGCGGGGCACACAAAAATAGAATCACATAAAAGGTGGCGCCGATCGACAGACTGGTCCAGAACACGGAATTGAAGTCGTTGTGGGTGGCATTCTTACGTTTGTTGAGCGCACCGATGAAGCCGCCTTCCTGCAAGGACGCTCCCAAGGCGGTGAAGATGGTGATCATCCCCACCATTCCATAGTCGCTCTGAGAGAGTTGCCGTGCCAGGAAAATGCCGATGACAAGATTAAGCAACTGTTGGATACCGTTGCTGATACCTCCCCAAAGAAGGCCTTGGGCTGTCTTTTCTTTCAGTGATGACACGTTGCAGAGGGGATGGTGGCGATGCATTCCATCTCGACGAGCCATTCAGGTCGGCACACCTTGCCATGAAGCAACACATGTGGGATATTGGGATAGGCCTTTTGGAGGAAGGCTTCTGCCACATCGCGGTCGGAGGGGTCGCGCAAGTAGACAAAAAAGTATCTCACGTCATTCATCGTCGCACCACCATCATGGAGCAATGCACTGATGTTTTCGAGCAGGCGGGCCATCTGCATCTGTATGTCACCCACATACATGGCCTTTCCGTATTTGTCGATGCTGGCGGTGCCGGAGATGAAGATGGTCTGCTTGTCGCCTGTCGTGACCTTGGTGCCACGCTCAAACGACACACCGTATTCATGGGTGGGATTGAGGTGGTCGAGGGCTTGCAGATATTTCTTGTCGCTCTCCTTCACTTTGGGGTAGGTGAGAAAGTCAACGGCCACCGAGGCACTGCGGGTCTGAGAAAAACCGCCGATGCCGGTACTGGCGATGAAATGGGTGTCGGGGGTCAGACCCTGATGACGGAAAATGTCGTTGCGGGCATTTACCATGCCTTGATAATTGACATCGATGTCTGCCACATAGATCCAAGTCCTCACACAATGTTCTTTCATGGTAAGGCCGAGCTGACGGATGCTGTCGAGGTATTTGTTGAAGATCAGCATCGTCTGGATGTAAGAGTTGGCGCCGTTGGTCTCCTCCTCATTCAAACGAATGCTGTGGAGGATGAACAGATCGTCTTCATCGGTTGTCTTTACCAGAATGCTGATCTTGGAACCATCAAGCGGTGGCTGTTCAATGACAGAACAGGCGGCGTGGGAGAGGATGGTCGTATGCAAGGTGGAGACGATCAAGTCTTGATATTGGTTTTGGGCATCGCTGAGAAATATTTTGGAATATTGCAGATGACGCCCCTCAGCATTTTCTTTATCGAGGTATTCACTTAATGTGAGATGGAGTTCTCCCAACCTGTTGACAAAGCGGCCTCTGCCCTTAGGAGCAAAGATTTTATATTTGTCCATAAGAATCGTTTGATGGTCTTGTTGAAATGATGATGCAAAGATAATGCAAACCGCTTGCAGAACAAAATAAATTAATCTTTTTTTAAGAAGTAGT
>CADCQC010000124.1 GCA_902803455.1 uncultured Prevotellaceae bacterium | reverse complement strand
GTAATATCCAGCCGCATAGCCACCGCCCCAGACATGGTTGAAATATGAAGTGGAATACCTTGGAGGAATCTGCACATCCAGTAATCCCACCTTCTTCAGCGCCTCCCGTTCAAAATCAGCCGCTTTTTCAGGTCCGGGCACCTCATCAGCCTTCAATTTGTGCCATTCCAAATCAAGACACGTTGCCGCCAAGTTCTCACCCAGCGCATAGGCCGCATGGAAATTGATTGACTTCAGCATTTTCTCTTTCAGATCAGCCGGCATCGGTTTTCCGGTGACCGCATGACGCGCATAATGATCGAAGACCTGCGGGATAGAAGCGAAAGACTCATTAAACTGTGACGGCATCTCCACAAAGTCACGAGCCACCGCCGTACCACTCAACGTGTTGTATTTGCATTTCGACAAGATGCCATGGAGCGCATGTCCAAACTCATGGAAGAGCGTAGTCACCTCATCCCATGTGAGAAGTGTCGGTTGTCCCTCCGGCGCTTTGGCACAATTCAGCACATTATAGATAATGGGCAACTGATGCCTATAGTTGCTTTGTTTGACGAACGCACTCATCCATGCGCCACCCCTTTTGGTCGGTCTTCTGAAGAAGTCGGAATAGAACAGCGCTATCGGCTGTCCAGTTTTGTCGCGCACCTCAAACACTTTCATGTCAGGATGATAAGTGGGGATATCTTTCCGCTGTTTGAATGTAAGGCCATAGACCAGATTGGCAGCATAGAAGACCCCATTGATCTGCACGCTGTCGAGATTGAAATAAGGTTTCACCTCATCATCAGAAAGATTAAACTGCTGTTGTTTCATTTTCGCCGAGTAATAGAAGCGGTCATACGGCTGCAGTTGGAAGTCACTCCCCATGGTCTTGCGCGCAAACTCCTCGATAGCCTTGGTCTCTTCCGCAGCTTTTGGTGCATAAGCCTTGATGAGTTGGTTTAGAAACGCATCCACATTGGCAGTGTTCTTAGCCATGGTTTTCTCGAGCGAGTAAGAGGCATAGTTGTCGTATCCCATCAATGCACCTTTCTCCGCCCTCAGTCTCGCGATCTCCGAAACAATAGGAAAGGTATTGAAAGCCCCCGTGCCGTCAGCCCGGTGACACGAAGCCTCAAACACCTTTTTGCGCAGTTCCCTATTATCAAGATTGGTGAGGATCGGCTGTTGTGTCGTGTTGATGATCACGATGGCGTAAGGCGCTTTTCCACCCCTGCTTTCAGCGTCTTTCTTGCATTGTGCGATGTCCGCCTCGCTGAGACCAGCGAGATCCTCCTTTTTGTCGACCCACACGACAGCCTCATTGGTGGCCTGTGGCAGCAGGTCACCCCACTGCTGTTGGAGTTCGGAAATCCGCATGTTGATCTCCTTCATCCTCGCCATCTTGTCATCAGGCAACAAGGCACCAGCCCTGACAAAACTTTTGTAGATCTCCTCCAAGAGTTTCTTATCCTCTCTCACCAGAGATTTGGCCTGGTGGTCATAGACGTATTTGATGCGTTGGAACAAGTCTTTGTTGAATGTGATCTCATTCTCCAGATCCGTGAGCATGGGCACCACTTTCTTCTCTGTCTCTGCTATTTCCGGCGTTTTGTCGGCACTGGTCAGTCCGAAAAAGATATTGGTCACCCGATCGAGCGTCACACCACTCTCCTCGTAGGCCAGAACGGTGTTGTAGAAAGACGGTTTCTGTTTGTTGTTGACAATACTCTTGATTTTATCCCGCTGTTCTTGTATGGCCTCCTCAATGGCCGGAAGATAGTCAGCCACCTTGATTTTCTTGAAATCAGGCGCTCCGAACGGCAGTGTGGATTTCTGCAACAGTGGATTGACCGTCTTCTTGACAGGAGCAGAGGAGACAGCAGACTCGCCATCATTGGAGTACTCAGTGGGATCCGATAACGGGAAGGCCATGGTATGCATCACGGCAGAAGCCAGGCCGAGGGAAAATAATGCTTTGTAAATTTTCATGATATATCGATATTTGAATGATTGTCGTATGTGTCAGTTCAAAGATGACTGTCATCAACCGATTGTCGGCACAATGTCTGAAAGATATCATACGATGTGGCGACAGTGATTATTTTCTGTTGCTGCATCTGTGCGAGGTCTTCGCAAAGCCTCTTGAAGACACTCATCTTCATGGAGTAGATATCCTGCGGTCTGTCATCAGGCCCGACGCTGTGCATCATGAAGATACAGGCAGCCCCCTTTCTGACAGCCAGGTCGACCATTGTTTTCAGGTTATGATAAGGCATGGTGCTGACCAATGGAATGCTGTATAGCCATCTTCCCTCAGGAGCAGTCATCATCGTGTCAGCAAAAGCCCCTCTCATGAGCATGGGCATGGGCACCACCCTGTTGGCCTTTCTCATCAAAATGTTCCACCCCCGATGCTGCGAATATCGCAGTGATCTTCTCACATAAGTCACTCCATGGCGTGTCAGTGTGCTGACGATCGTCTGCATGTCATCGTGAGGAGCGTCGACGGTGGTCAGCGCCACTCCTATCCCCCCCTTATACAAGGCATCCACCTTCAGGTGTCCACACAGCGCCTCCACTCCATGAATGAGATTGTCGGTCAAGCTGTTGTGCCAATAGCCATGGGTAGCGATCTCCATCCTCGAGTCCAGGTGCAGTGTTCTCACCATCTCCATCGTCATCGGTTCGACAGCCGTGAAATCACTTCCTTTCCCCTCCAGATAAGCCACGTTGATATTGAAGGTTGCAGGAAGCTTATATTGTGTCAGGACAGGGTAAGCCAAGGTAAAATTGTCCACCCTCCCATCATCGAAACTGAATCCGAAGAGTGCCTTTCTCATCGCCGGAGGTGTTTAAGGTCACGCAGGTGCATCAGCCATCCGAGCGGTCTTGTCCATCGCCAATACCAGGCAATTTTGGGCGGTCGGGAGAGCGTCCTTCCCTGATAGGAGCCCCTCACCCTGGTCTTTCTGTCGCGGCAGACCGCAAACCGATAGTAATTGATGGCCGCTTTTATTTTTTGTGAGAACGGCACATCATACCCCGCCAATTCGCTGTAATGTATCATGGCCGCCACAGGACTTTTCATCCTGACCTCCACGATATGGTCTGTCAGTCCACCCTCCAGATACTCGCAATAATAGACAATCTGGTTGACGTATCTGAGCATGTAATGCTCCGACATACTGTTCCATGCGAGCGCCTCAGGAGCGAAGAACTCGCCCTCTATCTCCGGATAAGGGAACGCCCTGATGATTTCAGTGCGGTAGACCTCACACATATCTCCCCTTCTCAGCAAGTTGTATCTGAGAAAGCGGTAGGATGCGTCCATATAAGTTCCATCCAATCCTCTCCTGCTGACGACCCTGCCATTGAAGAGCGCCTTGAGAGCACCCACGCCCCCGAAACGGCTGTCATCAGCGATATCATCGTAATGCTTCATGATGGTCTCCACCGCATTGTCGGCCAGATAGTCATCACTGTCGAGAACGAGGAAGAGCTTTCCCCGTGCCATCTTCGCAGCCCTATTGAGAGCCCGGTGCTTTCCTCCATGAGGCTGACGCATGTATGTGATAAAGAAGACATCGTCAAGTGCTTTTCCACTCATGGCGTCATCATCTGCGGCCTGCGGACTGTCCATCATCTCGAAGACCACTTTTTGGGTGTCATCATCGCTGTCATCATCGATGATGATCCACTCCAATCGCTTGTCAGTCTGCCGGCACAGACTCTCATAGCATCGTCTCAACAAGGAAGCCCTGTTGTAAGTCGATGTGACGACAGAGATAGCGACATCGGATGGAATGGTAGTCATAGGCGGCAAAGTTACGCAAAAACGAGCGCAGAACAAAAAGAACTTGTTCTTTTTTTATGCCGAGGTGAAGTAACTTATCTAAAGTTACGCAAAAGCGAGAGAAAATCCAATACAATTGGCATTTTCCGAATAAGAGAAACTCCGATGAAGTCAGCGATAAAGAAAAAGCGGCAATTAATAAAGAATTCTGACCTCTCTATAAGGTGTATATTTATCGTTGGTGGTAATCCCGATGACCATGACACTATCCTTTTGTAAGTCTTTGACTGGCACTTCCACCACGATACGGGCTTTCTCACGTTCCTTTAAGGTATTTTTTCCTATCTCACACTTGGCCGACGGTATCGATGGAGAGATATCCGCAATATGGAGTTGTCCCCCACCCATATTCACGATATCGAAATGCTTCTTCACTGAGGACAGCTGCTTTTCGCTTTCCAACAAGGAAAGCCCCTTATTGGGTATAAAAGCCTTCGGGTAAGGAGCCCCCGTGGAGTTAGAAAGATCGGGCGTGATAATAGCAGGGATCACCAGTGGAAACAGTTTTTTTCCTTTTTCTCCCACCATCAGCTGATACTCATGCAGTCCCCACTCCTCACAAGGTTTTGAGAGATCAAACGTTACCGTGATCCGCCCCGACTGTTTGGGTTGCAGTTGAGCAGGCATGTCCACGTTGAGCCATTTTGGGGCATTCTCCATTTTCCACTCCACCTCAACCGGTTCTTTACCAGCATTGACCAAATTGGTAGTAGCACTCCACACCTTCCCCTTCTCCAGAAAAGGCGGTACAATCATCTCTCCCATGGCCCTCAAACTTTCTCCCAAAGGATTCTGGAACTGTCTCAGTATTTTCTGTTCAGACATTCCTTTGATGGCCGTGATGTAAAGTGCCAGCGGTTCTTTTTGCAGTGAAGTATAGACATAAACCTCCCTGTCGATATAGGGATTATTGTCCAGTTCCACAGTCATGCTGATGATCGCCGTATCCCCAGGCGGTATCTCCATGCGGTCGGCAACAGCTTTTATACATCCGCAAGTACGGTCTATGTTCAAGATGCGGCAAGTGTCGGACGACTTGTTGATGATACGGAAGTCATGTTGCAACAACCTCAGCGTATCTTCAATGAGGCCGGCATCCCATTCAGCCTCTTCAGCGTATACCAAAGAGACTTCGTCTCCTCCTCTCCCCTGTCGGCAAGAAGAGAAGGAGACGAATAATATAAGTATCGCCAGTAACTGGCTGTATCTGAAATTCATGAAACTTAGATCTTGTTCTTAGATCACCTTATTGGAAGACCAGCGAAGCCTGTTTCTGCAGCACTTTTCCATCTGGCAATTTTACTTCCACGGTACAGACATCTTTCACGCCCTCTGTATTTGCTCCCGGCACATTGAGGACACACTCATAGTTAATCACATTCTTGCTTAGATCCTCAGTATTAGAATTGCTATAGCCGTCGGTTCCCACAATCGACATCTTGATCGAACTTCCCTCGGGAATACACGACAACGTAGCTATGGCTTTGTATCCTTGTTTTGCGACAGGAGCAGGCGGTTCAAGTTTAAAAGACTTGATTGCAGGCTCAGTACTGGTGTTGATTTCCACAAGAGGTAATGGGTCGTTCGACACGGGGTTGATCGTATAGGCGAAGTGCTGTGTTGTCTTTTGAAAACCCGTCACACAGATATACACATCCACAGGTTTATAATCATAGGAAGGTATCACCACCAGTTTCTCCCATAGTTTTCCAAAAGTAGCATCGATCATGTTTCTCACAATCGGTAAATCTTGTACTGTTGGAGAGTTGGGGTCATTGAACACGAAAGCTTTGTTGAGGTAGTTGCAATAGAACAGTAAGGAAGCTCCCAAAGCAGTGCAGGCAGCAGTGATTTTCACGGCGAGCGGTCCAGTGATAGCAGTTTTTGCCATCACGGTTAAACATATCGCTGTAACCATCTCAATTGTCATTGGGTCAGTCGCTTCAACTCCACCCATGTTTGGCAAGCACATTTTATCAATAAGCGACTTGATTTTGGGACCAGCCTTAGCCAGGAATTCAGCAATTTGAGGATGGTTCTCCACAATAGGTAATGTATATTGATAGGAACCATCCGATTGTGACGTTGCTTCATAATACCCACGATATCCCAACATCTCCGTGTAAACATCGCCATATGACCCATGGTCATATACTTTCACATAGCAATACTGTCCAGGCTGATTCACCCCACATTGTTGCAGCAAGAAGGTTCCGATACGGTCTCCAAAACCATTTTTCAAACGCATAGGTGCTTGTCCTTGACTATTCATATTGAGGGGGTTGACAGTTAGTGTTGTCTCCCCTTTGCGTTTTTGTTGGACCTTTGGAGCTACCGGCACTTGCTGCTGATCTTTATCCAAAGCATAATCGTAAACTGTATTGAGCTGTTCATCGGTTTCCGGGTCGATAAAGGTGATGGCCGCTTTCGTGTCAGTAAGCCACTCATAAAGAATTCTAACACCGTTGGGTGCCGTCATGTCCGTTGGACGATTCTTTTCATCGAACAAGAATTGTGACAGTTCAGGATTACTTCCCTCTGTCAAGATAGCCAATGAAGACAAAGATGTGGGAATGCCTTCTTTATCTTTTCGTGCTTCGACAATGATCTGCCCTCCTTTTGTCGTTTCCATACGGAAGAGGATAGATGTTTCAGGAGAAGTGCCGAACTCCCATTTTTTGATTCCTGTGGTGCCAGTAAAATCCACATTGTCCAGAGGATCAACAGGTTTTTCTGGAGTCACGGGAGTTTTTCCATTTTTATTATTCTCGTCATCTTCCTCACAAGCAATTAAACTGAAGCTGAAAATTGCCACCAATAGAGGCAACAATAGTAAATAATATTTCTTCATGATCCTTGAAAATTAATTAAACAATCAGTTATTTTTATAGTATTATTTCTCGCAAAAGGTTTGTGCAAAAATAAGAAATTACTAAGGTCTGTTCTATATCAAAATCACAAAAACATGTGGCATATTCACAAAAAAGCGACATTTCTGCCGCTTTTGAATAATTGGGACACATATCCCCACCAAAAAGAGGCACATTTGTAAAAAAATATGCCTCTTAGAAATCAGTTCAAGACTTTTCGTGTCACCACCCTGCCGTCGGGCATCTGCTGTCGAAGGATATGGATTCCCTTCCGATAACAGGAGGTCTTGATGCCATAGATGGTGAAGATGGAAGTCTGACCATCCCCATCCTGTCCGACAGAACGGATGTCGTCCGCCTCCATGGCCATCCCACTGATGGTGACATCACTCAGACAAATCGTCTTTCCAGTAGCCTCACCATTATACCAGGGATAGACCCTCACCTGCAGTTCCTGTCCATCATCGAGCGAAATGACAGGTGTCGTTTCCACAAACTGCATGTTGTTGGCAGGCATTTTCTTCATCTCAAACATGGTGCTACGAGTCTCAAAGCCATCGGTAGAGTAATAGATATGGCAGCACATCCCATTTCCTCCGCAACCACACACAAAAAGGCTGATATAATTGATTTTGAGTATATTTCCCTTGTTGGGTTTGATCGCAAACTGGATGTAACGTTCTGGATTATCATCAATCTCTCCATCCGGCCAAACCTCCCCGTTGAGTAAGTTGCGTTGAGTTTTCCTACTGGCTTGATATCCTGTCCATTCCGGCCAAACCGTATTGGCATTGGGTGCGGAATAACGCTGGACGAACATACCCACCCAACTTTCTCCCAAGACGGTAGCCGGTCCGGTGAGTTGATACTGATCATCCGCCTCCAGTCTCCAATAGGCCTTCACCTCCGTTCCCCCTTCAAGCGACACGACGGAAGCCGTCACCGGCACCTCCACGACCTTGTCGCCCTGGCTCACGGTAATGGTGCCGACCGTCTCCCCATCATGCTCAAGCACCAGTTGCGCATAGATGGTCTGCACGATGGTCGAAGCCTGATAGTTGAGTTGCAAAGACTCCTTCCAGTTGGTCTTATCAGTTGACAGCAAGATACCCTCAGAAGCCTTGACCTCAACGACCCCTTTCTCCGGCATCATACCGAAGCCACTGATCGTCAACTCTTTGGTCAATGTCTGTCCCCTGTAAGCCTCTCCAAAATCAGCCTGTGCAGGTGAGACACTGATATCCGTAGGGAGTACGATATTCTCCGCCAGAATGCCCTGCTCCTTCATCAGTCGCGCACATTCACGCGCCACGAGCAAGGCCCCAGTGGTATTGAAATGCGTCGATCCCTCGCCATCAAAGAGATATTCATGACACTTGGTATCCCCATAACTCTCATAGAGTTGAGCCGTGGCATTGGTCAAGTCGATGAACGGCACGTTTTTCTCGATAGCCAACTGTTGCGAATGATAGGCATAATCCATGGTATGGTCATCAGCCGGCACACGATGTCCGCTCGTCGGTCCGTTCTCTGTCAGGATAGAAAAGGAGTCGCCCAGGTCATGCCGCCCGTTACGACGGATTTTTCCAGCTGTAAAATAGCTTCTGCAGACTGGTGAGCAGATGATGGGCGTAGCCCCCAACGCGATGGCCTCATCAATGATTTTAGCCAGATAATCCTTATAGGTAGAGGTAGGGATGGTGCCTCTCTTATCCACGGCATCCGCCTTGGTCTTGTCGCCGATGCTGAGATAATACTGATAGAGTTGTTCCCCGTCCATGCCATCATTTTTCTCATCATTATGTGCGAATGTGATGATGACATAATCCCCCTCCTTTACATTCTTTTTAGCCGTCTGCCAGAGTTCATTGTATCCCCCTCTGGAGTCACGCCCACCTCTGGCATAGTTGACAGATGTCCAACCATTGGTGAGGAAGTTGCCAAAATACATTCCCCATCCCCTTGTGACGGTGGCCTTCTCATCATAGTCGGCCATGGTAGAGTCACCCAGGGTATGCACTTTTTTTGCCCCAAAAGCCGTGATGCTGCAGATAGCAAGCATCACGACGATCATTATTTTTGTTTTCATTCTTTCACGATTAGTTTTCCAGCTTTTTCCCATGCGATGATTCCCCCTTCCATGTTGACCACCTGATATCCGTCAGCGGCCAAGCGTGCAGCGGCAAGCGCACTTCTTCTTCCACTTCGGCAATAGACAGCGATCATCTTCTCCTTGGGCAACCTGTCACGGGCAGCCATCATGAATGAATCCGTTTTGAAATCGATGAGCAAAGCGTTTTG
>CADCQC010000123.1 GCA_902803455.1 uncultured Prevotellaceae bacterium | reverse complement strand
TTCTTTTGACCGCCGGAAGAAAATCATCTGCAAATTGGCACCCATGGGTAGGATCTCATCCATCTTTCCACTCTTGGCGGAAGAGGCCTGCAACAGGGTGAGCAACCGATAGAGATTGGTGTCGTGGCCGAAGCGGAGGTCTGCTGACGGCGCGGTCTTCTCAAGTGCCGCGTCGGCTTTGGTCTCGATGTCATACCACAGGGAGCATGCCGACCGTGCCGGTTCGCCTCCTGTGCGGGGATCACTGCCGTTGCAGTAGGCCATGCGCTCGTTGTTGCGCTCATAGATATCCTCCATCTCCGCATTGGTAAACAGCCAGTAGAGGCTGACATGCCGCAGGCGGGGATCCGTGACATCCTGGAGGTCGGAGGCGATGGTGTGCAACTCTCCCATAAGATACTCGGGCCGGTTGACCGCAGAAGGATCTTTAAACAGGAGGCGCAGCAACCTATCCGGTGTGCCGTACATCTTGGTAAAAGGCCCTTTCTCTATCTCTTTGAGAGCCGGCGTGGTGTAGGCGATATAGTTCATATCGGCAGAGTCTGTGGCGCTGTCTATGTGCAATGACGGCCGCAGGGAATGGATGCCTGAGATGAAATGTTGCATACTGGTCCTGCAGCGGTTCACCACACTGGAACGGGCACGGATCTGCGCATCATCCGCAAACACTTGGGGGAAGGATGTCACCATGCGGTCGGCGATGGCTTGATGCTGCTGTCCGCCGAGGGGCGTGAGCTGTCCGCCATTGCCACGGGCGTTACGCCATATTTTCTGAAGTTGTTTGCGCAACTTCTTTCCCTCTGCTGTCAGGTTGTTCTTGTCACCAAACTGTTCAAGCACCCATTCGTAACGGCTGTCGGAAGGCAACCAGCGAGAACCGTGCCTCCCATAATGGGAGATATAAAAGGGGACATATCCCGCAGGAGGTGTGGGGTCTATCAAACGGTGGCTGACGGGATAGGCGTAATAGACGCCTCCCGTCTGTTCCGGTGTTTTCTTTTGCGCATTGGCGGCTACCCCCAGCAGGAGGGTTGCCAGAATAACAAGAAATCTATTCATGCAGTTGGATGTTCCAGTCTATTCCAAGGGGATTTTTGTGCATATTCAGCACCAGGGGGAGTGGATGCTTGAGAGAGATGGTCATCTCTGTGCGGTCGATGTCTGCCCTCACGGTGATGGTGTCGTCAGTGCGCGAGATCTGCCGCCAGGTGATGTCATCATAGACGAACTGCCCTGTCCGCAGGAGCGTGGCCAGAGCCTGTCGGGAGATGAAGGCAAATGTGCCGTTGGTGACATGGGTTGTCAAATCCTTCTGCGGACTGTCCCAACAGAAACGGGTGGCATTCTCCACTGCCTGACGGGGTATGTGATAAAAAGTTTGCTTGCAAAGCACCACCAACGTGTCAGCATCCCATGCCATGCCTAACCACCAGGTGCGGAACTGCTTGTTGAGCGTGTAGGAGATCTCACCTCGAATGAAAGGATCGCTCAGACCATAATGCTCATTCACCTTGGGAATAGGAGGCAAAAAGGGTCCTTGCTTTTCCTCCTTGATCTTCTTTCGGAAAAACACCAGTTGCCCGCCTTCCAGCAATTGGTCATGGGTGATGCGGGCATCGCTGAGACGTGTGCCGTTGAGCGTGGCATAGTCGTAGTCGGTGCCTTTGCCCCGCACAGACACCTCCAAGGTGCGTCCGTTGGGGAGTTGCAGGGCATATCCCTTGTCGAGTATCGGCAGGTTGAGCAGGTAGTAATCGTGTCCGGCATTGGGATAGAGTCCCATCATATGGAAGGCGAGCCACGATGACATCGCCCCGGAGTCATCGTTACCGGGAAGTCCGTCGGGCGTGTCGTCATAATGGTTACGGATGATGTCGTGCACCTGTCTCGTGCTGAGGTCGGGGCGTCCTATCCAGTGATAGAGACAGGGGGTGAGAAATGAGGGTTCGTTGGCCACGTTGTAATAGCCTGACAGGAAAAAGTCATCGAGCCGTTGCCGGAAGGCGTCTGCGCCTCCACATGCCTCGATGAGCCCAGGCACGTCGTGGGGGATGTTGAGCGAGTATTCTTCGGATGTGGCCTCGTAGAAGAAGGTAGACCACCATGGCAGATACCACGGCGCCACCTTGGTGGTGGGGGTATAGAGGATACGAGGGTGAAAGACCTTTGACTTGCCCCACGGCACGCTGTCGAGCCATTGCCCTTGGGCGTCGCGGGGCATGATAAATCCCTTCATCCCGTCATATTCATAGTCTTTGCGCCAGAGATGTTTCCAGTTGGCGGCCTTCCTGTGGTATTCCTCAGCGATGTCGTCATAGCCGAGACCTTCCGCCACGGTGGCGATGCAATGGTCGTTGAAAGCATACTCGATGGTGCGGTTGCCGGCTCGGTCCACGCCATAGGGGATGTATCCCAACGTGTTGTAGTAGGCGAGTCCTCCCCTGCCCTCTTTCTCCTCGTTGCCACCAGGTGGCACGGTGGCATCTTTCAACATGGCTTCAAGTGCCCGATCATAGTCGATACCATCGAGATGTTTCACAAAAGCGTCGGCCAGCACCACCTCGGCGTTGCTGCCTCCTTGGGTGCGGCCGTTGCTGTTGCCGCTGCGCCCTTCGGGCAGATAACCTTCGCGTCGGTAGATATGCAGCATGGAGCGGATGATGTCGCGCTGGCGGTCGGGGGCAATGATGGTGAGCAAGGGCGATGAGGTGCGGTAGGTGTCCCAGATAGCGTAGTAGTCATCATAATAGGGCACGTCGCTCCATTTGAGGTTCTCTCCACTGCGGTCGACCGGCATGAGCATGGTGTGGTAAAGGGCGGTGTAGAACATGCGCAACTGGTGGGCATCACGGGTATGCGGCGTGATGCGGCTGAGGAGGGGTTGCCAGGCTTCGCGCACCGCCTCCACCTGCTGGTCGAAGGTGTTGCCGGTGATATTGCGCCTCGCCTGGATGGTACTCACAAAAGAGATGCCCACCTTGACTTGTATGCAGGTATCGGTGAATTGCAGACGGGCTTTTTGGTGGCGCTCATCTGTCTGGGCGGAGAATGGCTTGTCTGCTGTCAGCGCGAAACAGACGGTATAGGCGTCGCCGTTGTTCCACCCGCCACGGATGGTGGAGTATCCTCTCACCTCATGGTCGGACAGCACTTCCAGTTCTGCGCTGACAAACTGCTGTGCCTCGCGAAGGTCGGGGATCTCGCTCTTGCCCAGGTAATGGGTGGCATCGATCAGCAGCGTTCCCGCTGTGGGATAATGGATGCGGTAGAGGGCACAGCGCTCAGACGTGGTCACCTCGGTGCGGATGCCGTTGGTATAAGTGGTGGCGTAATAACCCAGACGGATGGTCTCACTGGTCCGCAATTGCTCCTGCTGTGCGTCCGTCATCGGCTGGATGAGGATGTTGCCGTATTTCTGTCCTCCTCCTGTGCCGCTGACATGGGTCTGCGAGAAACCGGTGACGGGTTCGGGCATGGGGGCCCATCCGGCATTGGGCTTCACACCGCAGTCGGGACCGGGCTTCACCATACCGAAAGGCATGGAAGGACCTGGGAACGTACGTCCCACTCCTTCACTGCCAATACGGGGATCCACATATTGCCATGGCTGCGCCACGGCAGCAAACCACACCGTGAAGGTAAGAATCAACGCAAGAAACCAGTTTTTCATATCGACCACAAATTTAGTGCAAACAGCGTGCAATGCCAAACAAAACAACAAGTATTTTCGTTTCGCTCCCGCAGGGTTAATATTCTGGGCAGCCACGGTGGTGACTGCCCAGATAAAGAATGGTCAGAGAAATGATCCGATCAATAACCCGCATTCTGTTTCCATGTCGGGTTGAGGTTGAGGATATCCTTGTGGACGGGGAAGATACGGCAGGTCTTTTCGAAACGAGCCGTCGGGAAACTCTTGTAGTGAGGGAAATACTCATCTTCGTAATGTCCGAAACGGATCATGTCGTTGCGACGCCAGTTCTCATCAAAGAACTCACGGCCACGCTCATCATAAATCTCCTCCAAGGAAGGATTGTGATCGAGTTGGGGAGCCTTCGCATACGAACGGATCTGATTGAAGAGCGTCCGGGCCTCAGATGAACCGCCACCCTGACGGGTCAGCGCCTCTGCCTTCATCAGCAGCACGTCGGCGAAACGGAAGAGGGGCACATCATTCGACTGGTTGCGCCCGTTCTTGAAGTCATCATCGATGACATACCACTTCACCGAGCGGCAACCCTGGCAGTAGCCATTGATGTTGTCACCGACATCGAGGGTAGGATCATCGGGAGAAGCCAGCGTGACATTCACCTTGAGCACCAACGGGTCACTGTCCGGACCTTCCATACGGGCCACCTCGTTGGTCATCTGCAGATTGGACTTGTTATACACAAATACCGTGTTCTCGTCCTGGCCTTCGACATAACGATAGTCATCAGGATTGCTTGACAGACCGATGACGCACTTGTTGCGCTCGTCACCAGGCAGGATGAAGGTCTTCTTCACAAACTCTGGAGTCATCGTGATGTAACCGCCTCCCGACTGGGAGAGCGCATCGCCGAAGTAACTCTTCGCCATCTTCTTGATGTTTTTCCAGCAGCGGCTACGGCCATACTGCATTCCCTGACGGGTCTGCGTGTCATAAGGCATCGCATAGATG
The DNA here is from genome assembly GCA_902803455.1 of uncultured Prevotellaceae bacterium. Classification (GTDB taxonomy): domain Bacteria; phylum Bacteroidota; class Bacteroidia; order Bacteroidales; family Bacteroidaceae; genus Prevotella. The sequence goes on along the minus strand of CADCQC010000123.1, from coordinate 2,761 downwards.
AAATCTTCTACCTTCGGGCCATTGTTATAGGAGAATTTCTCGCGATAAGACATCGTACCGAGGTTGAACTTTCCGGAGTTGATGATGTCGTCACACAACTTGATACAGTCGGCGAGTTTCTCGTTATTGGCAGTGGCTGCATCGTAGTTCTCGACGGCTGATGCGGTATAGACGGGCCAGTTGATATAGATCTTGGCGAGCAGCGCCTCCGCCATCCAACGGGTGGGTTTTCCGTAGGTGTTCTCATTCACGTCTGTGGTCAGGTCTGGAATGATGGCCAGGAGTTCTGACTCCAGCCATTTGGCCACCTCTGCCCGCGGCTGCCGTGCCACGGTCTCGCCATCTTCTGGAATACGGTCGAGAATGGGCACGTCGCCCCAACCGTCCATGATGATCCAATGGAAGAACGCACGGATGGCACGCGCAGATGCCACACTGGCACCAGCCTCATTACCACCCAATTCGATGATCACCTTGTTGGCCTTGGAGATGCCCTCAGTGATGGTGCCAAACCAGTCGATGGTGGCATCCTCGAAAGTGTAATTGTGCAGGGCGGGATGGGCGTATGCACCGCCATCATACCAACCGCCACCATATGATGCTGCAGAATACTCATCGCTCGAGAGGCACATCGCCTCCATGTAGCGACGGCCGAGCACACCACTGAAATGGTAGTAGATATCAGCCATCTTGGCCTCTATGGCGATCTCATTGGTCGGATATTCTGTGTATTGGGATTCCACATCCACATCCAAATCTGTACAGCCGACAGCCAATACGGCAAGTCCGGCCAGGAATAGTCCCTTTATATTCGTTTTCATACCTTTATTGATCTTTAATAATTATTTGACTTCGGAGATAATCACCGAGCGTGAGAGCTGCGGGTCGTTGAGGAACATGGTATCAACTCCACCCTTGGAATCGAGGGTCAGTTGATTGGCAGACACACCATACTGCTTGGTGAGTACGTCGAAGACATTTTGGGCTCTTTCCTTTGCCAATTTGGCGTTCTTCTCTGGAGAACCGGTCTGCTTGTCAGCATAACCGACAACGCTGAACTTCTTATCTGGCACCGACTTGATCATCTTGGCGACATACTGCAAGTTGACGACGTCGCGGTCTTGTACCTTCGTCTCGTTGATGGAGAAGTTCACGAAGTGCTGATAGGTGACATACTCTTTGGTGCTCACAATTTCCTTGGTGTTCTCAGGCTTGCGGTTGCGCAAGTTGTCGTTCTCTGCACGGAGACGGTTGACCTCACCGTTGAGACGGTCGATCTCGGCGTTATCGGTCACGTAAACGGTCTTGGCCGCTGCAGGGGCTTTCGCTTTCGCATCAGAGCCGCCACCGAAGTTGATCTTCACGCCGACCATCATCGTGCGGGTATGAGGATAGGTGCTCCAACGGTAGTCGATACCTGGATCGATACCACCCATGTTCACCTCGGGATCAAGTCCCTCATAACCTGTGATGGTGAATACGTTGTTGCAGGTAGCATAGAGCTGGAGACTCTCAATCCAGTTATTGAATTTAGTAAAGGTATAACCAAGCGTAGCGGAAGAGAGGCGGAAATAGGAACCGTTCTCCAGATAGCGGTCTGAGGGATAGTTGGGCAGGTTGTCGGTGGCTGGACGGTCGGTGATGAACTCCTTCAGCACGTTCTTGCCGTTGTTGAACATCTCAGGACTGGAGTAGTTGGCACGTGAGCCGTTGTAGATCTTGTTGCCAAAGACACCTGTGAAGAAGAGCGACGCACTGAGGTTCTTGTAAGTGAACGTGTTGTTCCATCCGAGATTCAACTTAGGCTGTGCGCACCCGGTGATGGTACGGTCCTTGAAGCCTGGCTCGTTGGTCACCTCACCGGTACGCTCGCCGGTGGACTCGTCGCGAACGTAATAGGTGGACTTGCCATCCTTGTAACCGGCAAACTCATAGGTATAGAAGGTACCGAGCGACTCTCCCTCAATGATACGCTGGGTATATCCGTTGGAGGAGACACCAGCGACCATCGGGTCGCCCTGTGTGAAGGTGCCTACCTCAAATTTGTCATTTGACAGTTTGTCGACCGTATTCTTGTTATGTGAGAGGTTGATGGTGGTCATCCAACTGAAGGTCTTCGTGCGGATGGCATCGATGTTGACAGTCAACTCAATACCCTTGTTGGTGATCTCACCCACATTGGCGGAAATGGTGCCGAAGGGATAGATATTGGTGGAGACAGGATAGTCCCAGATCAGGTCCTTGGTCTTCTTGTGGTAGACCTCCAAGGTACCATTGATGCGGTTCTTGAGGAAGCCGAAGTCAAGACCGATGTTAAACATGCCTGTGCTTTCCCATTTCAAGTCGGGGTTGGCATTCTTCGTGGCTGCCAGGGTGCGCCAACTCTTTCCGTTGTAATCAAAGAAACCTGATGCTCCATAGGTAGCGTAGGCGGTATAGGCGCCGAAGCCCATGGCATTACCGCTGACACCGTAACCGGCACGGAGTTTCAAGGTAGACAAGAATTGCTGATTCTTCATGAAGGCTTCCTCCGTGATGTTCCATGCTGCGGAGACAGAGGGGAAGGTACCCCAGCGGTGGTCTTTGCCAAATACCGATGAACCGTCGCGACGGAGCGTTCCCTGCAACATGTAGCGCCCTGCGTAGGAATAACTTGCCCGTCCGTAGAAAGAGATGTTGCGCACGGTTTCCTTTGTTCCGCTCACCACACCATTCATACCGTCGATGGTACTGGCATAACTCAGGTTATACCACTTCAGAT
>CADCQC010000122.1 GCA_902803455.1 uncultured Prevotellaceae bacterium | reverse complement strand
GGGCTTGCGGTTTTATTTGATAGCACGAGCTCCCTGGCTCATAGATTTTTCATTGTGAGGGAGATGCGCCCGCGGCGGTGATCCACCTCTTTCACTTTCACGAGCACATGCTGGTGAAGGTGCACAACCTCGTTGGGGTCTTTCACATAGCGGTTGGCCAGTTGTGAGATATGCACCAGACCATCCTGATGAACACCGATGTCGACAAAGGCGCCGAAATTGGTGATGTTGGTCACTATGCCAGGCAGCACCATACCTTCCGTCAGGTCGTCCACACTGGTGACATTTGGGTCGAACTCAAATTCCTCTATCTGTTCACGAGGATCACGGCCCGGTTTCTCCAGTTCGTTCATGATATCGGTAAGGGTGGGAATGCCCACACTATCAGTCACATAGTGTCGGATGTCAATCTGGCTGCGGCGCTGCTTGTCGGCAATGAGTTCATCGATGCTGCAGCCACAGTCTTTGGCCATCTTGGCCACGATGTCGTAGCTCTCTGGATGGACGGCGCTATTGTCGAGCGGGTTCTTGGCCCCAGGGATGCGGAGAAAACCGGCACATTGCTCGTAGGCGGAAGGGCCGAGACGTGGTACTTTCTTCAGTTGCGCCCGACTGGTGAACGCACCATGTTCGCGGCGGTAGTCCACGATGTTTTTGGCCAAAGTGGGTCCCAAGCCACTGACGTAGGTGAGTAAGTGCTGGCTGGCAGTATTGAGGTTGACACCCACGGAGTTGACGCAGCTCTCCACGGTCATGTCGAGGCTTTTCTTCAACTTCGACTGATCCACATCGTGTTGATATTGTCCCACGCCGATGCTCTTCGGGTCGATCTTCACCAGTTCGGCCAGCGGATCCATCAGCCGTCGCCCGATGCTGACGGCTCCACGCACCGTCACGTCTTCATCAGGAAACTCCTCTCGGGCCGTCTTCGAGGCAGAGTAGACCGACGCACCATCCTCGCTCACCACAAAGGTTTGGACATGGTGCTTCGTGTCGAGACCTTTCACAAATTCGGAGGTCTCACGGCTGGCGGTGCCATTACCGATGGCGATGGCCTCAATTTTGTAGTCGTCGATCATCTGTTCCACATGGATCTTGGCCTGCATACGGTGGTTGATGGGTGGATGAGGGAAGATGGCCTCATGGTGAAGCAGGTTACCCTGTGCGTCGAGACATACCACCTTGCAGCCAGTGCGGAAACCCGGGTCGATGCCCATGACACGTTTCTGTCCCAGCGGGGCGGCGAGCAGCAGTTGGCGCAGGTTCTCGGTAAACACGTTGATGGCCTCTTCGTCGGCTTTCTCCTTGCTGATGGCCGCAAACTCCGTCTCGATGGATGGACGGAGCAAACGTTTGTAGCCATCCACGACAGCTTCTTCCACCAGATCACTGCAGGCCCCTCTGCCACGTAGGTAGGTGCGGGTCAGTTTCTCGATGCAGCCCTCATCGTCGGTGGTGATGCTCACCCTGAGGATCCCCTCATGCTCTCCTCGCCGCATGGCCAGCAGGCGGTGTGATGAACAGTGTCGAAGGGGTTCCGAAAAGTCAAAATAGTCTGAGTATTTGGCCGCTTCGTCGCTGTCGGCCTTCGTTTTCACTACTTTTGAAGTGATGATGGCGAATCTGCGGTAATAGGAGCGCAAGAGGTTGCGCGACCGCTCATCTTCGCTCACCATCTCAGCGATGATGTCCTGTGCCCCTTTGATGGCCATCTCCTCGTCTGTGACGTCACCTTTCACAAACCGCTGTGCGGCACGTTCAGGATTAGGCTCCCGCTGCAGCAGCAGAAGGGTGGCAAGGGGCTCCAACCCCTGTTCGCGGGCTACTTGCGCACGGGTGCGGCGCTTTGGCTTGAAGGGAAGGTAGAGGTCTTCCAGCGTTGTGGCATCCCAGCAGTCCTCGATGCGTTTCTTCAGTTCATCCGTCAACTTTCCTTGTTCACTGATGGTCTTGAGGATTGTCTCCTTGCGCTTTCCTATTTCTTTCAATTTGTCGTATGACTCACTGATCTGTGCGATCTGCACTTCATTGAGATTGCCGGTACGCTCTTTGCGGTAGCGGGCAATGAAGGGGATGGTGCACCCCAGGTCAAGTAGGGCAAGGGTATTCTCCACACCTTGTTCAGCGAGGTGGAGTTGTTGTGATATGAGATGTGCAAAGATATTCATAGGTAATCATGTGTTTACAGGTCAGCCTTTGGGTAAAGGCATCTCTTCATATTGTAGGATGTTTTTATTGATGTCTGCTGCAAAATTAGATATAAAATGTCAGAAATGAAAGCAATGAGCATTTGTTTTTCAATTACAGACAGACGTTTTATTCGACAACAACGCATGATATCCACTTTTGTGTTTATGTCATTTTCACATTTAATAAAAGTTTTTATTTTGTCATGTGCCCTTTTTGTCGTAAATTTGCAAGTTAGTACCAAATACAAAAAAATAAAAGAAGCAATGCCCTTGGGGGCACGACGCATACGACATGATCTCTATTGAAGCTCTTAAGGTGGAGTTCGGGGTAAAACCCCTTTTTCATGATGCCAGTTTTGTGATCAACGACCGCGACCGGATAGCCCTTGTCGGTAAGAATGGTGCCGGTAAATCCACACTGCTCAAGATCTTATGCGGGTTGCAGAAACCCACATCGGGTCATGTGTCTATTCCGAATGACACCACCATCGGCTATCTGCCGCAAGTGATGGTGCTGCAAGACGATACGACCGTGCGTGAGGAGGCACGCAAAGCCTTCGCCGGAAATCTCAAGCTTAAAGAACGGCTCGATGAGATGGAGCGGCAGATGACAGAGCGCACCGACTATGAGAGTGAGGCCTATAATGCTTTGGTCGCACGGTATACTCAGGAGCATGACCGCTATCTGATGATGGGCGCCGGCAACTATGAGGCAGAGCTGGAGCGCACGCTCATCGGACTGGGGTTTCTGCGTACCGACTTCGACCGTCCCACATCGGAGTTCAGCGGTGGATGGCGCATGCGTATCGAACTGGCCAAGATCCTTCTCCAGCGGCCCGATGTGCTGTTGCTCGACGAGCCTACCAATCATCTCGATATCGAGAGTATCCAGTGGCTGGAGCAGTTTCTCGCCGCCTCATCCAGTGCGGTGGTGCTGGTCAGTCACGACCGGGCTTTCATCAACAATGTGACGCGGCGGACGATAGAGATCACCTGCGGGCAGATTGTCGACTACAAGGTGAAATATGATGAGTATGTGGTGCTGCGTGCCGAGCGGCGGGAGCAGCAGTTGCGGGCATACGAGAACCAGCAGCGCGAGATTGCTGACATGAAGGATTTTATCGAGCGTTTCCGCTACAAGGCCACGAAAGCCGTGCAGGTGCAGAGCCGTATCAAGCAACTGGCAAAGATCGTGCCGATAGAGATTGATGAAGTAGACCGCTCGGCCATGCGCCTGAAGTTCCCACCCTGTCTTCGGAGTGGCGATTTCCCCATCATCTGCGACGATGTGCGCAAGGATTATGGCAGCCACATGATCTTCGACCATGTCACGTTCACGATCCGCAGGGGAGAGAAGGTGGCATTCGTGGGAAAGAACGGTGAGGGCAAATCGACACTTGTGAAGTGCATCATGGGTGAGATACCTTTTACGGGAAATCTGAAGATCGGGCACAATGTGCAGATCGGATATTTTGCACAGAATCAAGCCCAGTTGCTCGATGAGAGCAAGACCGTCTATGACACGATTGATGATGTGGCCAAAGGCGATGTGCGGCTGCGCATCAACGATATCCTTGGTGCCTTCATGTTTGGTGGCGAGAACTCTGAGAAGAAGGTGAAGGTGCTCAGCGGCGGCGAGCGCAGCCGTCTGGCCATCATCCGCCTGCTGCTCGAGCCAGTCAACCTGCTCATCCTCGACGAGCCGACCAACCATCTCGACATGCCGTCGAAGGACGTGCTCAAGGAGGCCGTCAAAGCCTTCGACGGGACAGCCATCATCGTGTCTCACGACCGTGAGTTCCTCGATGGCCTGGTGGACAAGGTCTATGAGTTTGGTGGCGGTCGGGTGCGAGAGCACCTTGGTGGCATCTATGATTTCCTGCGCAGCCGGCAGATCGACTCTCTCCATCAGTTGGACATGTCATCACCTGTGAAAGAAGAGCCGAAGGTGCCTGTGGAAGCACCACAGCCCTCTGCAGCCAAACAGAATTACGCCGAGCACCGCGAGCAACAAAAACGACTCAGGAAATTGGAGAAGGAGGTCAAGGCATCCGAGGCCAAGATCGAGTCGATGGAACAGCGGCTCGCGCAACTCGACGAGACACTCTGCACGCCAGAAGGCGCTTCCGACATGACGCTTGTCACGGAATATACCTCAACGAAGAAAGCGCTGGATGAGGAGATTGCCCGATGGGAACAACTCTCCGAGCAACTTGACAGTTGTAGCAATCCGTAGTAAAATCTGATGTGGCAACCCATCTGATGTGGCAACCCATCGTAAAATAAAATCTGATATAACAATCCTTAGTAAAATCATATAACCTAAATTCTTATGAAGTTCAAGTTTTATATACCTATGTTGATGATGACTGTTTTGCCCATGACATCCATGGGACAAGAGACATTGAAATCGGGCATACCGCTCGAAAATCTTGACCGCAGCATGAGTCCTGGTGAGGATTTCTACCAGTTTGCCTGTGGCGGGTGGATGAAAAACAATCCATTGCCGCCAGCCTATTCCCGTTTCGGCAGTTTCGACCGGCTGCAACAGGACAACAATGAACGGATCAACGGCATACTCACCGAGTTGCAGAAAAACAAATATGCCAAGGGTTCTGTGGAACAGAAACTCAGTGACTTCTATCTGCTTGCCATGGACTCTGTCAGGCGCAACAAGGAGGGTGTCAAGCCCGTCAAACCCATCCTCAAGGAAGTGGAGGTCTGCAAGACGAAGGAAGAGTTGCAGCAGTTTCAGGAGAAATATGCCTATCTGGGTTATGGCCTGCCATTCAGTGCCGGTTTCGGTGCTGATGATAAAAATGCCAAGATGAATATCCTCAATGTGAATCAGAGCGGATTAACCTTGGGGCAGAAAGAATACTATCTGGATGATGATCCAGCTACCGCCAACATCCGTGAGGAGTATAAAAAACATATCGTCAATATGTTCCGCCTCTTCGGATACAGTAAGAAAGTGGCGCTGCTCAAGATGAATGACGTGCTCTATGTGGAGACAGAACTGGCCCGCGTGTCGAAGTCACGCACAGAGTTGCGGGATGTGGAAGCCAATTACAACAAGATGACGCTTCTCGACTTCGAGGTTCACTACCCGCACTTGAGGTTGACCGAGCAGATGCTGGCAGAGGGCGTCAAGCGTGAGCATTTCCGTGAACTCGTCGTCGGACAGCCGCAGTTCATGGAAGGAGCCGACAAATTGTGGACCAATATCACCCTGGGACAGTTGAAATCATATATAGAATGGGATATCATCAACTCGTCGGCATCATGCCTCGACGATGAGGTGGAAGAGGAGCATTTCCATTTCTTCGGCACTGTCTTGTCCGGACGCAAAGAAAATCATCCCAGATGGAAGAGAGCCACCTCTCAGGTACAGGGGATGATGGGTGAGGCCCTCGGCAAGATCTATGTCGAGAAATACTTCCCCGCAGCAGCCAAACAGCGCATGGAGAAACTGGTGGCCAACCTTCAAGTGGCACTCGCAGAGCGTATCAAGGCGCAGGAATGGATGGATGAGGCCACCAAGAAGAACGCCCTCGAAAAGCTCAGCACCTTCTATGTGAAGGTGGGCTATCCCGACAAATGGACCGACATCAGCCAGTTGGAGATCGACCCGTCTAAATCTTTCATCGACAATGTGAAGGCTTGCCGCAAATTCTGGAACACTTACCATATCGAGAAAAAAGCAGGCAAACCTGTCGACCGTGATGAATGGCACATGACCCCCCAGACGGTCAATGCCTACTACAACCCCACGACCAACGAGATCTGTTTCCCTGCCGGTATACTGCAGGTGCCGTTCTTTGACATGACTGCTGACGACGCATTCAACTATGGTGCGATCGGTGTGGTCATCGGACATGAGATGACTCATGGATTCGATGATCAGGGACGTCATTACGACAAGAATGGCAACATGACCGACTGGTGGACAGCGGATGATGGGAAGAACTTCAATGAGATAACAGGGAAATATGCTGATTTCTTCTCAGCCATCAAGGTGCTTCCCGACCTCAATGCCAATGGAAAACTGACATTGGGTGAAAACCTTGCTGACCATGGCGGTCTGCAGGTGGCCTTCTTTGCACTGAAAAATGCCATGAAAGGACATTCGTTAGGTACCATCGACGGATTCACTCCCGAACAGCGGTTCTTCCTCGCCTACGCTGGCGTATGGGCCAATAATATCACCGAGGCAGAAATCCGCAACCGCACCAAGAGCGATCCGCATTCTTTGGGCAAATACCGTGTCAACGGGGCGCTCTCACATATCGACATGTGGTATGACGCCTTTGGCATCCAGCCCACCGACAAGATGTTTGTCCCCAAGGAGCAACGGCTCCATCTGTGGTGATCCTTTGGTGTCTTCACCACTTGACCATACAGGCTTTTCCGATAACTTATAAAGAATCTTTCATTTAACTATGCCTTTAAGAATCCCCGACCGGTTGCCGGCCATTGAGATACTGAAAAAAGAGAATATCTTCGTGATGGACAGCACGAGGGCACACCAGCAGGACATCCGTCCGTTGCGCATCGTGATCCTCAATCTGATGCCCATCAAGATCACCACAGAGACCGACCTGATCCGGTTGCTGTCCAACACGCCATTGCAGTTGGAGGTGTTTTTCATGAAACTCAAGAGCCATACGCCCAAAAACACCCCTATCGAGCACATGATGATGTTTTATAAAGACTTCGACATCTTGAAGAAGATGAAGTTTGATGGGATGATCATCACGGGTGCGCCTGTCGAGTTGTTGGATTACGAGGAGGTGAGTTATTGGGAAGAGATGAAAGAGATCTTTGAGTGGGCAAAGACCAACGTCACCAGTACGCTTTATATCTGCTGGGCGGCTCAGGCAGGACTCTATTATCATTATGGCATTCCCAAATACCCTCTTGAGAAAAAGATGTTTGGGGTGTTCAAACAAAAAACGGTCGATGCCCAGCTGCCGATTTTCCGCGGTTTCGACGACCTTTTTGCCATGCCTCACAGCCGGCATGCGGAATTCCGCCGCTGCGACATTGAGCGTGATCCGAGGTTGCAGATCATCGCGGAGTCAGAGGACAGCGGGGTGAGCATCGTCATGGCGAGAAATGGCCGTGAGTTCTTCATCAGCGGTCATCTGGAGTATGCACCCAACACACTTGACAATGAGTACCGTCGTGACAAGGATGTGCGCTCGGATGTGGAGATTCCCCGTAACTACTATCTCGACGACAATCCCGACAATCCGCCACTGGTGACATGGAGGGCACATGCCAACCTGCTCTACAACAACTGGATCAATTATTACGTCTATCAGGAAACTCCTTACAACATCGACGATATCAGATAACACCCGCGCAAGATGACATCACTTGAACTGTTGGCTCCTGCACGCGACCTGGCCTGTGGCATTGCCGCTATTGACCATGGTGCCGATGCCGTATATATCGGCGCACCACAATTTGGTGCGCGTGCTGCCGCAGGCAATACCGTTGATGACATCCGTCAACTCACTGAGTATGCCAATCTTTTCAGGGCGCGTGTATACGTGACGCTCAACACCATCATCTACGACCATGAACTGCCGTCGGTGCGGCTGATGATGGAACAGCTGGTGGAGGTGGGCATCGATGCCATCCTCGTGCAGGACATGGCTTTGATCGGCATGGCCCGAGAGGTGATGGCACAGAAGGGTAGGGTGGTGGAGCTGCATGCGAGTACCCAGACCGACAACCGTACGGCCGAACGTGTGGAATGGTTGCAGGAGCGGGGGTTTCATCGGGTGGTGCTTGCCCGGGAACTGGGTGTCGGTGAGATACAGGAGATCCATCGAAAGGTGCCTGGGATGGCTTTGGAGGCTTTTGTCCATGGCGCTTTGTGCGTCAGTTTCTCCGGCGTGTGCTATGCTTCACAGTATTGTTTCTCACGCAGTGCCAACAGAGGCGAGTGCGCCCAGTTCTGCCGTCTGATGTTCGACCTGGTGGATGCCGACGGACGGCGGATAGACCGGCCTCGGCATTGGCTGTCGCTGCGCGATATGTGCCGTGTCTCCCATCTGGAGGAGATGGCCCGTGCAGGTGTCACCTCCTTCAAGATCGAAGGTCGGTTGAAGGATGTGGCCTATGTGAAGAATGTGGTGGCAGCCTACAGCCGTGAACTCAACAAGGTGGTGGCGGCATCGGAAGGACGGTTCTGCCGCAGTTCGCTCGGCCGAGTCGAATATTCCTTTCAGCCCCATCTTCAAAAGACGTTCAATCGTGGGTTTACAGGTTATTTCATCCACCCTGGAGACGATGATATCGCCTCACCCGACACCCCGAAAGCCTTGGGAGAGTTTGTGGGCAAGGTGAAGGAGATACGCCACCATTCTTTCAATGTGGCTACCACGGCTTCGTTTGCCAATGGTGATGGCCTCTGTTTCTTTGGAGACGACAAGCAACTGTATGGCTTTAGGATCAATCGTGCTGAGGGCAACCGCATCTATCCCCAGCATCTTCCACCGCAGTTGCGTCCGGGAATGGGACTCTACCGCAATGCGGATGCCGTGTTCGACAAGGTGCTTGCCAAGCCAAGTGCGGTGCGGAAAATCCCTCTGCTGCTGGCGCTCTCTGTCACTGGGAATCACTTGGTGCTGACAGCCTCTGTTGTTGGAACAGCACTGGTGACGACGGTGCGATGCGAAGTGGAGTATCAGGAGGCACGTGTGCCTCAGGATGGCAATATGCGCACTCAATTGTCAAAATTAGGCACGACAATCTATGAGGCGCAGGAAATCAACATTCATCCGTCGGTGAAAAATCTGTTTGTCCCGTCGAGCCTGTTGGCAGGATTGCGCAGGCAATTGGTGGAGAGCCTCGACAGGGCTATTCAGCAGCAGTTGTCGGAACCATCATCATTGAACCCGTCAGCATTGGAGCCGTCATCATTGGAGTCATCAATGTCGGAGCCGTCAGTTTCCGGGAGCGGAGGCGTCTCTTCTGAGTTGACGACATCTGAAGACAAGGCCCCTGTCATGCCTCAGGCATATGCCAGTTATGGATACTTGTATAACGTGGCCAACGAGCTGGCTCGCAAGGTGTATGCCGATGATGGAATGTCATCGGTGAAGATGGCCTTTGAGTTGGGCAATACTCACGCCGATGATGGTGGTGCCCCCTTGTTGATGCAATGTCGCCACTGTTTGAGGAAGTTGTTGGGCTATTGTTCTCGGAAGACCTCCCAACGTCCCAAGTGGCACGAGCCCCTCTTCCTGGTATTGCCAGACCAGCGCCGCTTTCGCTTGCAGTTTGATTGTCGTCAGTGTCAGATGAATATTTATGCGGAGTGAATGATGATGCGGAGTAATAAGGTCATAGTCTGTTTCTTCTTGATATCGGCAATGGTATCTGTGCTGTTGGCTGGTTGTTACCATCGCCCCGTCGCGGTGGTGCAGCAGGTGTCTGTCGACAGCATCGGTGTGGATCCATTTGATATCGAAGCCTTTGAGCGGACACATCATTATTCCTACAACTACAATTTCGTGGTGACGGCCGACTCCCTCGTGCTCATGCCCCAGATGCCAGAGGAGGCTGTCAGCAATCTGCCCACCGATTCTTTCGTTGTCGCTGCGCATGAGATGTTGGCCGTGGCGGAGATACGGATCATGCCCACCGACTCTGTCGACTCGGTGTGGGTGCAACTGGCCCATGAGCAGGGACGTTTTGGTTGGATCCATGAGAGCGCGTTGCTGGAAGGCGTGATGCCCGACAAGCCCATCTCGCAATTCATCTCATTTTTCTCCGACATCCATTTGCTCATCTTCCTGGTGGTCTTTGTGCTCATCCTCTTCGTCTATGGCATGAGAAAGCTCTACAACCGCAAGGCCTATATGGTGCACTTCAACGATATTGCCACGTTTTATCCCACCTTGTTGGCCATCATGGTGGCTTTGTCAGCCACCCTCTATTCCACTATCCAACTCTATGCGCCCGAAGCATGGAGAACATTTTATTTCCATCCGTCTCTCAATCCTTTCTCACAGAGTGGCTGGCTGATGCTCTTCCTCATGTCGGTATGGGGCTTGCTTATCGCTGGCATAGCTGCCGTGGATGATGTCTTGAAGCATCTGTCTTTTTCTGATGCCATCTCCTATCTGCTGGGGTTGGCCGGCATCTGTTCTGTCAACTATATCATCTTCACTGTCAGCACGATGTATTATGTGGGCTATCTGTTGCTGGCAGCGTATGTGGGCTATGCGCTCTGGCGCTATTATACCCATACCCGCAGCAAGTATATCTGCGGAAACTGCGGCCAACTGCTCAAAAAGAAAGGTCATTGCCCCAATTGTGGCGCCTTCAATGAATGAGAAATAGGGCTATAGGGCTTTAAGGGGCCTTTGGACTTTTAAAGACATGATGGGTTGGTGTGGTTTGTAAAGCAGGATATTTATTTGAATTTTCAAACGAAAAATAGTGGGATTTGCATGAGATTTTGTAAATTTGCACCGAGTAGCCTGCATTTTGCACTGTGTAGCCTTTTGCAGGCATCATGTTGTAATAGAATACGGAAAGCGAATTACTGATATGACTAAAAAATTGCTGGCGATGGCATTGCTGATCGCATTGGTGGCGGGTGTTGTGATTCTGATCGGCCGACCATCCAAGCGCGATGCTGACAAAGGCCATTTCCTGCCCCCTGATACCGTGACAGCCGAGGCGGTCAAGCCCGTCGTCAGAATTTATATGGAGAACTCGGGCAGTATGAACGGATATGTCACCACCAACTCTCAGTTCAAAAATGCCTTGGGACATCTTATCACCAAAGCCGATGGTTTCTACAGCGGCACCACCATCGATTTCATCAACCAGGGCATCTACCACACACCGATGTGTGATGACCTTGATAATTTCGTGCTCAACCTGAATCCCGCATCCATGCAGGTGGGAAACACCAGTTCGACAGATATCAACAAGATTTTCCGCATGATTCTCGAACATACCTCTCGCGACACCGTGTCGGTGCTGGTGAGCGACTGTATGTATGACGTCGACAATGTGGGCAATCTGCTCTCGGCTGCGGCAAGCAGCACCACGGGAACATTTATGAAAGCCATCCGTCGGGCCAGAGAGCAGAAAAAAGAGTTTGCTGCCATCATCATGCAGTGCATGTCGGAGTTCAGTGGCAATTACTATGAGGGCAATACCGCCATCTCCTGCAATACGGAGCGGCCATATTATGTCATCGTCATGGGCAATAAGGACCAGGTGGCCCATTTCAACAAGCACATGGAACTGGAGGACACCTCCACCGGTTTACCGGGACTGAAGCATAAGTTGATGTTCTCCTCAGAGCCCACCTGGCTGCTCGATCACATGACAGCAAGGACATTCAGCAGCAGTTTCAACAATGCCATCCGCATACAGACCAGGCACGACGGTCTGAATGTGAGGAAGATGACTGTCGACAAGCAGCAGACCAACCTCAACTTCGCCATCGGAATCGG
>CADCQC010000121.1 GCA_902803455.1 uncultured Prevotellaceae bacterium | reverse complement strand
GGCATAATCTGCTTTAATTTTCATACTTAATCAATATAATAATGCTTTTTAATTCAATTATTTCATCCGTTCCTCAGCTTTTCTGAGGGCGATGTCATAAGCTTGATAATAATAGGTGATAAATTGGCTCCACAAAGCCTTCTTCGACAATTTGTCGGCATTGCTGCGCGCCTTATTCACCTGTTTGGCGTCAAAAGAAGAGAATTCCGCCACGGTGTCCTTGATGGCATCCGCCACCTCAGAGTAGTTGTAATCAGTGCGGTGGATCACTTTCACGCCATCGATGATCTCGCTCCTGCCGCCATTCTCTTGATTGGCCCACTGACCGAAACCAGCCAAATCGGTGGTGATGCAGGGCACCTTGAAAGCCACAGCCTCCAGCGGTGTATATCCCCAAGGCTCATAATACGATGGATAAATACAGAGGTCATTGCCCAATACGATATCATAATATCCCATATTGAGCACACCATCCTCACCTGTGAGATAGCATGGCATGAAAATGAGTTTGACTTTGTCATCATGACGATTCCACATGTCAAGATATTTCAACATACTCAACACATTGTCATGGCTCATGTTGTGCAACCAGTGCGTGACCAATGGCACTTCGAGCGGCGTATCAAATTTCTTGCCGCTATTCAAGCGCTCGATCAAGTCTTTCCTCGGTTCACCTACCCATCCAGGAACCTCTATAAAGGCGAGAACCGGTTTTTGGAGATCCTTGTCCCTGAGCAATCGGTTCATTGCCTCAATATAGACATCAACACCCTTGTTGCGGAACTCATATCTACCACTGGTCGAGATGATAAGCGTCTGATCATCCAGATCGGTACCCATCAACGCATTGGCCACATCGATGAGTCTTTTTCTGGCCAACCGTCTTTTCTTGGTGAATTCAGCCCCTTTAGGCACAAAATTATTCTCAAAGCCATTGGGCAACACCACGTCTACTGGTTTGTCGAGCAATTCAAGGCACTCGCGGGCAGTGATTTCGCTGACAGTTGTAAAACAGTCAACATTTTTCGCAGTCTGCTTTTCAATGGAATGCTTGCTCTGCATATTCAACTCTCCAGCCATCTGGTCACCATTATAGGCAAAAAGATAATCATAGAGAGGTTTGTTGTTGCCAGCGATACTTCTTCCGATACTGGTGGCATGAGTGGTGAAAACGGTACCGATCTGCGGCAGCCGGTGCTTGATATAAAGTAGCCCCAATCCCGTCATCCATTCATTTGCATGGTAGACGACACGCGTTGACTCATTAAGGAAAAAGAGGTAGAAACTTTCCACGACCAGTCCAGCCGCATAGGAAAACATAGACGCCTCGTCATAGTCACCATAAGCATGGAGACTATCTACTTGATAGAGTTCCCACAATCGTCCGTAGATTTCATCTTTCTCTGAAAAATACTTTTGAAAATCCACCAAAATAGCAATAGGTGTGCCAGGAATTTTCCAACGGCCGATTTTCATTTCAAGTCCGCTCTCCAATGCATGTTCTCTCCATTCTGCAAAGAGCTTATCATCTTGTTCGAAATAGGGACATATTTTCTCGTGCCAACAATCAGGTCCTATGAAAATAATGTGGTCGCTCATTGCTTGCTGCAAAGTATTTGCCCTTGTAGACAAAACAGTATAGATGCCACCGACCTTATTGCATACCTCCCAACTAGACTCAAAGATATAGTCGGGCGTCAACAAATCTTTTACCATCTGAAAAAACTAAAATTACGGTTGCAAAGATACTAAAAAAAAATAAAAAACGTTTCTGTTACACAAGAAATTTCCCTATTGGTAGGATATATTGACAAAATGCATTATCTTTGCTCATACTAGGAACTAAAGAAAGATAATTTATGAAAAAATACATCATCACCCTCTTTTTGGTCGTGCTTCCGTGGCTGTCACAGGCACAGTCGCTCAAGGGTTATTACTACAATGAAGAATATCAGGTATATCTTCAACTAAGCATAGACAGCATCGACGTGAAGGTGCCCGAACAGGATATCTATGGAGAGATCGCAGGCTATTTTGGTTCCAAGCGTGATGCCCGCCTATGGTTGATCACTGACAGCGAGCGCACCGGTCGTCACACCGCGCACATCACGGTGGTCAACGACTACGGAAGTGAAGATTTTGATGCGGAAATCAAAGAGGACGATCAAGGCCAGCTCACTGTGAAACATCTTCATGGGAGCACCTTCAAAATAGTGGTCAACAAGAAATATGTCAAGTTACCGAAGACCCTGATCCTTAAGAAAAAGCAGTAATCAAGAGCGATCAGTTTCAT
>CADCQC010000120.1 GCA_902803455.1 uncultured Prevotellaceae bacterium | reverse complement strand
TTCGTCGAGGAAGAAGCATTCTCTGGTCTTGGGGTTCTTCTGATGATGCTCAGAGACCACCTGCAAGTGGTCATCAATGGTGAAATCTGTCAACCAGCGACCTTTTCCTACCGACGTGACCACACATTTGTAGTTTCCCGGTATCCAACAAGGAGAATTGCCAAAATCAATGTGGCAGACCTGTGTAGACAAGTTGTTCTCCACCACGATCTCCTTCTTTTCGAGCAACGTCATCGACTCATCATAGAAACAAGCCGTCAAGGGCATGCCATACGGCAATTCCTGCGTGATGCTGATATCTGCGCTCAACTGCAGATGCTGGCCGTCACCCTCCACTCCTTCATGGCAGATGGAGAACACCACGTCAGACACCTCCATCTTGTCGGCTTCGCCCGCATCGACGATATAGAACTCAAAAGTACACTTCTCCAATGCCTGTACCACGTCATCCACATGCACAGCATTGCTGATCTCCATCCGATACGCGCCTATCTCGAGTTTGCGCTTACCGAAATTCACTTCGGCAGACAATCCCAAGAAGAGATCATCGTCCAGCGTCATAGCCTTGCTGACAACAGCCCGGCGTTGTCCTTTTTTATAAAGAGAAACCTTGATGTCGCGCTTGCAGCCTTTGCTATCATCAAGCATGACGACACCATTCAATTTGATATTGACATGATTGCCATTCTCCACATAGAGATGACAACCATCATGCCCAGAAGGGTCGAAAATGACCGGTGACTTTGAAGGCAGGGAGATCACCCCACCTCCACTAAAAATGATTTCCGCTTTCTGGAAAGTGTAGTTGGCTACTTGTTTGCCAGAAGCCTGTTTAGACATTTCCTGTTTTTCTGCTTTTCGAGTCATCTTTTTTGTAAGTTACTGGTTCCTGAAAAATGTACCTTAAGAAAAAACGCATATGAGTCTTTTCCATGATGCGACAGGCACCATGGATCTAAATTACTCCACAAGAAAAAGAGTTAAAAGAACAACAGCCCTATGAAAATTAATAAAAAAGTCAAAGAACTCGTTGCCCTTTCAAATAGAGGCAGACTACAAAGGAATGAATAAAAAATGAAAAAACAAAATATTTAGTCAATTTTAACTATTTTTTCCAAATCATCTTTTTCCCATCGATGATATATATGCCATTGGCATTCGGGCTATCCATGCGCTGACCACCTATATTGAATATACCTTGATGGGGAAGAGCCATCTGATGAAGTTCCACGCTGCGGATTCCCGTCGGATCATCATAACTGATGTTTCTGAGTGAGACACCATTTCTGTCGCTGTCGATATGAATGTGGAACACGAATCTAGCCACGGCCTCCTTTCCGGAAGCCTGGTTATAGCGCAGTGCCTGTCCTATGGTCACTTCTTTCCCATTGGACATCTTTCCCGGATACTGACCGATGTTGAACACCAACGACGAGGCATCCATCTCACTATAGACATAGCCATTGTTGTAATCAGTCACGGTACCACTGGCACCAAACCAATGTCCATAGCCATTGGCCGTGGAAGCACGGCTAACCAATGCCAGTGTGACAGGGTTAAGCGGATAAAACATCATCTTCCCCACCCCAGGTCCTACCGGAGAGAAATTCTGCATCAGCCCAGAGATCTTGGCAGGGTCGAGTTGGAAGGCAGTACCCAACTGGGCCAGTGCTTTTCCGGAGATGTTGACTGGTGTTGGGTTGTAGTCATTGCGCGGCGGCATATAGACATCATAGTCGAAAGTCACATCAGCCACCTCTCTGCCATCGATGGTCGGCGACATATAGACGGTGGCATGAGAACCGATGTCGGTGCCCTCGATCTCGAAACGGTAAGGCCAGTGCTCCGCATTGTTGATCGACTCCTTCCACTGATGCTGCACATATTGTTTGGGAGCCGGCACAACGATGAGCCACAGCGCCTGTGTCTTCTCGGGAACCGTCATATCGAGTTCCTCTGTAACCTCAGCACTCGTCTGGCAATACAGCGAGTCATGCTGGAAGTACTGTCGACTGCCATCCTCCATCAAAGCCACGAACCCCAACCTAAATGCCCTTTGAGAGGCGATGGTGGGACGGATATAAGTCGTACGGTCGGTTTTCTGCCATCTGCTATCCCCATTGAGCATCTCAGCAGGATCATCGGGCGCCAGGTTGCTGGCCGCCTTGAGCGCAGTAAAGCGCACCTTCACCACCTGACCGGCATCGGGCACCTGCAACGGAATGACATTGAATCCCGACGACTGGGGTGTACTGGCCAATGCTACCTGATATTGATGGTCGCCGATAGCCGAACAACGATAGGTGAAGTCGCCGATATAAGGGTTGCGGTATGGTCTGCAGGCATCGAAATCCCATGTGGCACAACGGGCGGCATAGTCGTAATAGAGTCTGAAAAGTCCTACGGCATCTATCCCCTTGAGTGCCATGAGCGCCTGATTGAAATCCTTGCCGCCAGTCATAGGCTGCCGCCAAACCTGAGCCACCGCCGTGAGATCATTCTCGTGCTGACAGAGATAATAGAGGAACCAATACGACTGATAACGATGCCACTCGTGGGAGAAAGCCAGGTTGTGGGAATTGCGGAAGACGTCAATACTCTGCGAGTACATCAGCGCCGGGAAAGACTGGTTGGCCTGCCATTGCGCCGTCTGTTCCCAAATAGCCTGCCCGTTACCCACCGGCAGGTGAAAGCCGGTACCGATGACCGATGATGAGTTATGGTTATTATTAGAGGCATCAGCATAGCACATATAATGGAAGGAATGGCCGATCTCGTGTGCTACAGAATGCCCGACAGGTTGACACGCCGAAGGTCCCAGCCACAAAGCCGACACCTCAAAGTCGTAGCCACCGCCATAGCATACCCACTCTTTCGTGTGGTTGAGCAGCACCATGACCTTGTAGTTGCGCAAGTTGGTCTTCTCTGGGTCTACAAAGCCCAATTTGTACATCTCCAACTCATAGAAAGCCTCACACTTGGCCAGCAGGTCATTCTCATCGACCCTGTATGCCGCAGGCGACTTGGAAGGCAGCGTCGAACCATATCCCTTGTCCCATAAGACAATGACATTGTCGGACTCTACCGACCGGCTTCTCGACCAAGTATACTTGTTGTTTGGATCATTTTCGGCATAAAGAAGTGTATCTGGGTTCCAAGGATGTTTCCACTCATCGGGGATATAGAGTTGTTTTTGTGCGAAGGAGCCAAGAACGGACAAAATGGCCACGACAGCCATCATACATTTTTTCATCAGTTTTTGAATTGGATTAGTTAGTTTGTTTTTCCCTTGCAAAATTAGCAAATATATAGTTGTTCTGCCCCAGCACTCCAGCGTATTTAACATAGATTAAAGGTTATCGGGAGAGATGTGGGGGGCACCCGCGGGGATCATCGCTTCACGTCGATGATCCTTCCGCTATAGTCGGAAACGAGCGTATTGATGGTGGCCACAGCCACAAATCTCGGTTCAAGGAGCGATCCCTCCGGTTCTACACCAAAACTGTTGAGCCGCATGGGTGTCCTGGTGCGCTCTGGATTGACACAATTGACACGCACCCCAAAACCGAACCACTCCTCGCTGAGCGCCTGCACGAGATTGACGATGGCCGTCTTGGTGGAAGAGTAGATGCTGTAGAACTTGCGCCCCCGGGTGTAACTGCTGCTGGTATAGAAAATGATCGACCCTTCTGTCTCGCAGAGATAAGGAAACGACTCCTTGGCGACCGTCACCACCCCCATGTAGTTGACATTGATGCTGTAGACGATGTCCTCATAGGAAATGTCGGCGAGCGACTCTCTCACCAGGATACCCGGTGTGCATACGACATAATCGATGTGTCCATATTGCTCATACACCTGTCTGAGCGCCTCTCTTACTTTTTCGACATCCGTCACATCAACATCATTCTGTGAACGGCTGAAAGAACAGGCAACAGCGCCCAACTCACGTCCCAGTTTGACGGTTTCCTCACCGATTCCCATACTGCCTCCAAACACCACCATCACCTTGCCTGGCATTTTCTTTCTGGCAATGTCCATCACCTCCTTGGTGTTGGTGGTATTGCGCAGTTGGAATAGTTTGTCGACCAGGAAGAGATCCTCCATATAAGTCAGTTTCATATTGGAGGTCTCGCCTTTCACCACATATACCGGTTCCTCTGGGAGATATTTCCTCACCACGCCACAATCGTCGGTGGTGGTGAAGCCAGGATCCTGCATGGCGAGTTCATACGCCTTTCGAATCACTCCACGCTTGAAGCATTGTGGTGTCTGTCCGTTGCGCAATTCACTTCTGAGCGGTATCTGGCTGATGCAGTTGTGCTCATCCACCTGGATGATGGTGTCGGTAGTCGGTGTGGCAACGTCGACTGCACGGTAGGTCTTGAGTGCTTCGACGCAATCGCGGATGATCCGCTCGTTGACAAGAGGTCTCACGGCATCGTGGAAGAACAAGTTATCATCATCACAATCATAAGCCGCGATAGCCGACATGCTGGAAAGATAACGCTGCTTTCCAGCCTGGAGGATACGTTTCACCTTGCAGTATTGGTTCATGACAACAATCTGCTCTATTTCCGGGAAGAACTCATCCTTGCTCACCACGCAGATCTCATCGATGAGGTCGCTTTGCTCAAAGACATCAATGGTATGTTCGATAATGGTTTTTCCGGCAATTTTGAGAAACTGCTTAGGCATCGAGCCACCCAGACTCGATCCGCTTCCTCCCGCCAAAATGATTGCAATATTCATGTGGTTGTGATGATAGTTGACAGATCAATCCTTCCAGTAATAACGGTGCATATTGTGCTTGGCATGCCGCTTCTCTTCTGGCGGAAGTTGCATATAATCCCCGAAGAGACGCTTGAGCAAGTCCTCATAACCATTGAGTGCCTTGAACTTCTGGCCCTCAAATTCCAAGTCAACCGTGTAGGCAAAATCTTCCTTGGGATAATGGTCTTTCACCCGATAGGTGGTATGATAGTTGGTGACATAGTTTCCGTCAGGCGCAGCCGCCCTGCTGATATTCTCCATTTTCTCCAGCAACCTTTGCCCTGAGACAAACATGGTGCGTGGCTTGAAGTAAATCAGGCTCTTGAGTATGTCTTTCCATGTAGGATTGCTGAATAAAGGTTTGACGGCCAACCGTTTTTTATCGAGCAACTTCTTGAGCCGATACACCTCCTCATTCTTTGCCCAATAAGCATCAAAATCCTCATCAGCCCTGTCGATGGGGAAGATGTCAACCCACATGCCAGCTTTTTTCTTAAAACAAGGCGAATAAGATTTTACCAGCGTCTGTTCCATCTCACAAAGCCGTGCGAAGGGAATCCAAGTATTATGTCTGCATGGAGCAAAGAGACAGTATTTGCTGCTGTCGGGGTATTCGGCACAAAACCGGTCATAATCCTTTCTTGGCATGAGGATATCGATGTCGTCATCCCACGGGATGAATCCCCGATGCCTGACAGCACCTATCAGCGTGCCAGCGGTGATGGAATAGGTGATGCCCCTTTCTGTACAGAACCGGTGCACCTCCTTCAGCAATTGGAGTGAGATAGACTGTATGTCCTTTATCGTCATTTCTCTCATAAAAAATGGTCTCATTTGCTAACGTAAATAATGTTATCTCAAAGATCATGCATCGTGATGAGCTCATAATTTGCGAACAATGTCACAGATGCATCTCATATTCTCAAGTGCCTCAGCCTTCACTTTTTCCCGGTAAGTCTCATCGTAGCCTTCCCTGACGGCATTCTCAAAGACCTCGACCAGATATGCGGCATCCAATCTGTCGGCCGGCACATAATTCTGTGGCCGCTGAATAAACTCGCCCCAGAAGCGCAGTTTGTTGTTCCACACCATCCCCACGGCGGGTATGCCGAATGAGAAAGCGATGATGGAGGCGTGCAGTCTTGTGGCCAAGATAGCGCGGTAGGAAGCGATACGCCGGACCAGTTGCTCTGCTGTTTGTGGGAAATAATAGTTGATCTTCAGCTGTGGTAACGACTGTATGACCTCCATGGAGAAATCATTGTCATAAGCCAGCCCGTTGGTGAATACTTCTACCTGATAGCCTTTTTGGGTCAACAGGAGGATGACGTCGCGATAGAGCGTCTTCAACTGATCGGGCCCCACATCAATGCCATTGCTGTGGAATAGTTTTCCACGTGCGATGCCCACCCCTATTGTGGTGGCATCAGTCTGCCTGCTCACGCCATAGGCTTCTGCCGTCCATACAGCAGGATCAGGCACCCGCTTGCAAGGAACCTGTGGATTTCCCTCAAAATACTGATAAAAGGCCGTATCATAGTCATCACGCGTAGAGAAATACTTAAGTGACGGCAAATGAAGTGCCTCTTTTATCCTCAGGCACTTATGGTAGCCCTCCTCATATCCCTCCACTCCCACGGCATTCATAGCCACCGGGATGCCTTTCTGCTCAGCATACTGAAGCAAGGCAGGGACACTTCTCCAGAATTTCTGGTATTTAAATTTGATTATTCCTCCACCTGACAAGATGATCATATCAGGACGGCGGACGGTCTTCTTAAAATAATCACGGATCATCACCTGAGCATACAGGCGGTTGAATTTGATCACCTCTTTGTCCCATCCCTTCTTGATATATCTGTCACGACGAATCCGCCACAGAAACGGCATCTCTGGATCAGTATAATCCTGTTTCTCCACATAACTCAAGGAAACATGCGAGATACGAGTCTGTTCATCGCCCATACATTGGCGGAACAACCACTCTGCACAATAGGCAATGACAGGATCACCCAGATTCTCCTCATCATAGAGATCTACGAAGCATATTTTTTTATGGCGTCTTATCATCCAGTTCATTCCAATTAATTTGATGACCTTGCATGAATTCATAGATTTTCCCTGCAATATCTGCAGCGGCATGTCCTGTCTCCACCAGTCCTGTAAGTCTGGTAAAAGCATCCCACCGGTCAAGATAGTCCTTTTGGTCAAAATGCAGGATATTATCGATCAACTCGTCATTGTTGCGAGCATAAGGGAAGGGCAACTCCTCCATTTGGTAATAAACTCCTCTGTCGGCACAGAATTTCTCGAAATCGGTGGCGAAGGTGAGACAAGGAATCCTGCGCAGTGCCGCATCGAAGATGCAACTGGAATAGTCGGACAAGAGGATATCGGTATAGGTAATCAACTCCTGCATGTCGGGGAAGTCAGTGAGATCGGTGACCGTCGACGGGAGATGCACCGACGGTTGGATAATCCATGCCTTGAGCGGATGCCATCTGACACAGATGGCCCATTCGCCTCCAAACCGTTGTTGCAAGGCCTTTTCCAATCGCTCGTAATCCACATCGTAGATACTGAAGTCAGGATTCTCACGGAGTTTGAAATTATCCCTAAATGAGGGGGCATAGAGGAAGATTTTCTTGTCTCCAAAGCCATACTTCTCTCTGAAATCCGCCTCCCGCTTCTCATCTTTGGTGAAGATGGAATCATTTTTGGGGAATCCGCATCTCCAGATAGGGCCTTTATAGCCAAAAGCCCTGCGGTAGATGGTAGAGAGATGCTTTGACTGAGAGATGAACACATCCGCCTGTTGACAAGTGAGTTTCAGCTCTTTGATCAATGACTCATCATGTTGAAACGCCGGAACGTCAAGTTCCACCTTTTTGATTCCCAATCCGCCATGCCAAGTCTCGACAAACAGTTGTCCCGGGCGCTTATGCGTATGTTTCTGCAAGCGATGGGTATTGATCCACACCTTTGCTGTTGCCATCTCATAGAGCGGTTTCAATCCGAAAAAATATTCCACGGGGCGCATCCATGATGGCACGGGAAATTGTAAATTGCTGTCGCGGAGCCACACGAAATCAATGGAAGGATCCAATTCCCTCAATTTCTCCAAGATAAATTGCGGGTTGTCTCCATATTTTCTCCCTTTAAATGTCGTTGCCACCACTTTATTTTTCAACGGCACAATCCGCAAGACATAAAACAGGACCTCAATGATCCATCCTTTCACTATCCTCCTGACAGTGCGGTAGAGCGTAGGATTGGGGGGCGGTGGTATCGATGCAGGGTTATTCATTGATTTCTTTCTTAAATTATTTACCGTTTGACATCGATGACTTGACCATTATAGACAGAAACGAGTGCATTGAGCACCGACCAGGCCACTTGATCAGGTTCCAAAAGATGTCCATCGGGCTCGAGGCCAAAATGCCGTATACGGAATGCTGTCCGTGTGGCATCGGGGTTGATGCAGTTGACCCTCACATTATCATCACTCCACTCCTCGCTCAAAGCCTGAGTGAGATTGACAAGAGCGGCCTTGGTAGAAGAATAGATACTATAGAGCATGCGCCCACGAGAATAGGTGCTACTGGTGAAGAAGACCAATCCGCCAGCTGTTTTGCGCAGATACGGATAAGACTCCTTGGCCACAACCACAGCACCGAGATAATTAGTCTTCACAATAGCGGCGATCTCCTTGTAATCCATCGACATAATAGGTTCCTTAATGAGTCCCCCGGGTGTACATACCACATAGTCGATACGCCCTTCCTTCTTCTCTACCTCCTGAAGTGCAGCCGCCACCTTTTCAGGATTGGCGACATCAACATTCCCCTCTCTCCGGCTATAGGCATACGCCTTGGCACCCAGTTGATTGGCATACGTCACAATTTCCTTGCCGATGCCACTGCTACCACCGAAGACCACGATCACCTTTTCTTTCAGCAGAGAAGCGGTCTTTTCCTGTGGTTGCTGGTTGCCGGCCACACTTTTCAACTGATAGAGTTTATCGAGCAGGAAGAGGTCTTCAGAATAGGTCACCTTCATATTAAACATCTCCCCATCAACGACATAGATCGGTTCATCAGGCAAGTAACGCCTCACGACCCCACAATCATCGGTGGTGACGAAATTCGGATCTTTCAGTGCAATATCATAAGCCTTTCGGATGACGCCTCTCTTGAAGCACTGTGGTGTCTGCCCATTGCGCAGCCATTGTCTTGGCGGTATGGCCTTGATGCAATCGTTGGCATCCACCTGCACGATGGTATCGGTGGTCGTTGCCGCCACGTCGACAGCCCGATACTGTTGGAGAGCCTTGAGACAGTCATCTATGATACGATGATTGACCAGCGGTCTGACGGCATCATGCAGCAGCAGGTTGATGTCATCATCCTGATAGGCATTGATGGCTGCCAGACTGGAGTCATAGCGTTCTTTTCCACCCGGCAGGATTTTTCGCACCTTCCTGTAGCGATTGGCTGCGAGAATCTCCTTCAAGGTATCCATATAATCTGGACGGCATACGACAGCCACCTCATCAATGAGGTCATGGCTATCAAACACATCTATCGTGTGCTCGATGATTTTCTTTCCCGCGACCTTGAGAAACTGCTTTGGCAGTTCCCCTCCCAGTCGTGAGCCGCTGCCTCCGGCAAGGATAATTGCTACATTCATCATATTGAGGATATAAGCCCACAAAACCCCTTATCCACAGATGAAACAACGGCGGAAGAGGTTGAAAAAGCTACCCATTATTACCATAGAAGTTAAGTACCGTGCAAAAGTAACAAAAAAATAGGAAGTGATGAAATAAAAACGTATAAAAAAGCATCAATGGTATCATTACTGTGAACTACTTTGCATCTGTCTCATCCATTTTCCACGGAAAAGACGCAAAGTGAGCAAGAATCCCCTCAAGGTGAGTTCTATGGCCATCGCCGTCCACACACCGATAAGCCCATACCTGATGGAAAGCGCATACGCCAGCGTGAGTCTCACAAGCCACATGCTGCATAAGCTGATGATGGCCGGTTTCAGCGTATCACCTGCACCGACACAAATCGATACCACCACGATAGAAGCCGCGAACATCGGTTCGGCAAAGGCTTCTATCCTGAGACAATGCATCCCCAGCATACGGATTTCCTCCACGGGGGTCATCAAGGCCATCATCTCATAGGAAAACAAAAACATCACCATTCCCATGACCGCCATGACAATCATGCCGGAATAGAGGGTCATCCTGGCAAAACTACGGGTGATGTCGAGACGTGCAGCTCCAATACTCTGCCCGATGAGTGTCGTGGCAGCCTCACCGATGCCAAAGCCAGGCATATAGCACAAACTTTCTGCGGTGATGCCCAGCGTGTTGGCTGCGATAGCCACGGTGCCGAGAGGAGCCACAATCATGGTACTGACAATCTGTGCCCCACTCATGAGAACCGACTGCGCTGCCATGGGCAGTCCGATCTTCAAGGCATTACGCAAATAGTCGACCACCCAGAAGAAAGGCTCCCCTACTCTGTTGAGCGCCAACATCTTGCTGCGGAAAATGGCGATATAGGCCTGTATGGTCCCACAGATGACGATAGACAATGATGTGCCGATGGCTGCGCCCATCACCCCAAGATGAAACTGATAAATCAAGATGTAGTTGAACACCACATCCAGCACGCACATGGCTACACTGACCATACTGGGTATACGCATGTTGCCAGAGCATTTGAGCATGGCACCCGACAAACTGTTGAGCTGGAAAAAAGGACCAGAAAGTGCAAAAATCATGAAATATACCGAGGCATCAGCAGCGATATCCTCATTGCCCCCCAACCAATAAGGTAAAGGACGTGAAATGATCACCGCTATCAAAGTGGTGACCAAAGACAGCAACGAGGTGACAATCAGCGCATGACGAAACACTTGTCTCGCCTTCGCAAAATCATTGGCACCGATGAAATGCGCCACCTGCACCGAGAATCCCATTGAGGCCGCACCAGTAAGACTGCCCATGAGCCATGTGGACGTCTCCACCAGTCCACAGGCCGCAGAAGCCTTTGCCCCCAGGTGTCCCACCATGGCTTGATCGATGAAAAACATCACCACACTGGTGATCTGGGCCAATATGGAGGGAATACTCAATTGAATGATCAAATTGAGTTTATCTCTGCTTGTCAATGGCTTCCCATCACGTATGAAGCCCAGCAACTGGTCACTTTTTCCCTGGAAAACTTTCATGAGGGTGCAAAGGTAATGAAAACCGATTGCAGAACAAAATGAAAACCAGACAAAAAACGAGCGGACACCGACATCTACCGGCTCCGCTCGCTGAATATTTATTTCTATTCTTTCTCTTATGTTCTGTCCGACGAACTATTTTTTCTCAATGGTGTTCTCGAACAGGAATCCTGATGCAATCATCACTGCAAAAAGTAATACAATTGTCGAATTCATCTTTGTTATCCTTTCTTTACTTTAAATGAAACATTCCGTTTCCGCCATCACGGCATGACCGGTTATACCTAACACAATCTTTTTTTCTGACGTCACGCAAGACGTCTCTTTTGTCGCTAATGGTCTTTTCTCAATCCATCAGATTGATTTTCTTATCCAATCTTTTACCTTTTCACTTTTCAATCTATAACTATTCTATCAGCCTTTTGTTATCCTTCAAACATCTTTTTTCCTTTACCTAATACCCTAGCTGATCTTCTATATATCTGACCTTTTATTCTGTTTGACGATGCAAAATTAGCACTGTTTGCGCACACAGACAACTATTCTTCGCTTTTTTTGAAAAAAACCGCCTGTTTCTTGACCTACATCAAACAAGCCTTTTTCTCTATTTACGGCAGATGGCCCTTGAAACCATCAGATTTCAAGGGCCATCCTTTTTCGAGTGCCACGTTGATATCGCCGCAGCCATCAATTGTTTTCCGGACGCAGTTTTCTGACAGTCTCACCAGCACGCCACATCTCCATATTACGCATGGCTTCCAGTTCTTTCTCCAATCCTACCCGATAATCAGGTTTTGAGTTGGAGTCGATAGAGATCTGTGCCTCGTTACCTGTCTGCACTGAGAGATAGAGCCATTCCATAACAGGTTTGATGGCATCACGGAACCGTGGAGCCCAGTCGAGCGCACCTCTTTGTGCTGTTGTAGAACAGTTGGCGTACATCCAGTCCATTCCTTTCTCGCCGAAGAGCGGGCCAAGGCTTTGAGTCAGTTCCTCCACCGTCTCGTTGAATGCCTCTGATGGAGAGTGACCGTGCTCACGGAGTACCTCATACTGTGCTTCGAGCAATCCCTCGATAGCACCCATGAGTGATCCTCTCTCACCAGTCAGGTCGGAAGTTGCCTCCCGCTGGAAAGTGGTTTTGAACAGATATCCAGCACCGATACCGATACCGAAAGCGATCGTACGCTCTTCTGCCTTTCCGGTAGCATCCTGATAGACGGCATAGGAGCAGTTGAGTCCTCTACCCTCAAGGAACATGGTGCGCAGCGATGTGCCCGACCCCTTAGGAGCCACCATGATGACATCGACGTCTGCAGGAGGCACCACCTTGGTGCGGTCGTTCCAGTTGATGGCAAAGCCATGAGAGTAATACAATGCTTTTCCTGGAGTCAGATAAGGCAGTATGCGAGGCCACACCTGTATCTGTCCGGCATCAGAGAGCAACATACATACGATGGTGCCTTTCTGTGCAGCCTCCTCGATGGAGAAGAGTGTTTTTCCCGGCACCCATCCGTCAGCCACAGCCTTATCGTAGGTTTTTCCTTCGCGCTGTCCGACGATCACGTTGAAACCGTTGTCACGCAGGTTACAAGCCTGTCCAGGCCCCTGGATACCATATCCGATGACAGCGATTGTCTCATTTTTTAAAACCTCACGTGCTTTCTCGAGTGAGAACTCCTTGCTGGTGACCACCGTCTCTACGACGCCACCGAAATTCATTTCAGCCATAAATTTGTCTTTTGTGCGGCAGACATGCCGCGGGTTGTTATAATAATACTAATTAATTATCTATTGCAAAAAGCGCCGCAAAATTACTCATTTTAAACGAAACGCCCAAAATACTTTCAGTCTTTTACGAATTTCGCCAGACATCTGCTGATTTCCACTTCCTCCTCTTTGTCTGGATCCATTCTTGTCAACCTGATGTGATAGGTGAGTCCGTCATCTTCTACAGTATAATAGATATTTACCTTCTCCCCCCAATGCGCCTCCATGATATAGGCGATCTCCATCCGCTGCAGACGATGTGTCGACATCCATTCCATCGAGAACAGGTCAAGCACATGTTCTACATATTTCACGCTGTTGAGATGGCCGTTGATATCGATGTCATTGTAATTGACCACGAAAGAATTGGCAAGCGGCGCATCTGGCGCCACCTTGACACGGGTGATTTTCCCGATGGGACAAGGCTTTTCTTTTTCAACATATTGGATGATGCTGCCCTCATTGATTTCCATCAGGCTGGCAGGCTGACGGGTCACAGTATCGATCATAGCCCATACCGACCTGCCGTAGCCATAGACCTTTCCTGTCTCAACATCGGTCACCTTGAAGTTACGGTTGGTGAAAAAGCGCATGGCATTCTCCACCCATGTTTCAACAAAGAACTTGGAATACATGGCCGGCATCTCCTCCATCTCGATGGTGAGTCTTGACAGCACCCAAGTCTTATTGATGGAATTGAGATAAGACATACCAAATCCCCGATGCTGGGAATGGAAGTCAGCCGCATTGAGCAGATGATTCCCCAAATGCCCCATAAAGAGTTTTTTCGTGACATCGCAATGAAAAGGCTCTGCCATGAACTCATAGCACCCCACTTTATTTTTTTCCATCTTCATAGTCTTTTTGCTGTTGTTCGAGGAAAGCGCTCACCTCCTCCTCTGTACTGCGCGTGATGGCGATTCGCCCACTCCGTGTGTACTGCAAGACACAATCAAACTCGTTGAGTGCGCGGAACAAAGAGACGATATCCTCCGTCATACCACTTTTCATCACCGCCACATAAGTGGGGTTTACTTCTGTGATATTGGCATCGTAGCGCCTGATGATGCGTGAGATCTCCGGGTTGCCAAGCACAGTCTGGGTAGATAGCTTGTAGAGTCCGGTCTCCCTGATGAAGAGTTGGTCGTCGGTATAAAATTTAGCCTTCACCACATCTATCTTCTTCTCAATCTGCTTGGTGATCTTCTCTATCTGGTCTTGGGTGCTCCATGCCGTGATGGTGTATTTATGTACCCCCTCGATGCTCGAAGCCGACACATTGAGACTCTCAATGTTGACCTGCCTCCGAGTAAAGACAGCCGTAATCTGATTGAGGATACCGGCGATATTCTCGGAATAGACCAGTAATGTATAAAAATTCGTTTCCATGTTTGTCGTCTTATCCAACAACTATCATTTTCCTATCTCAAGCATCATCCCATCGATGCTGTTTCCCGGCGGTGTCATCGGAAGCACATCGTCGTCCTCGAGGATGGCGCATTCCAGCAGGTAGGGTCCTTCATGGGCAAACATTCTCTCCACGGCAGCCGGCAAGTCAGCACGGTCGACCACGGCCTCATAGTTGATATGGTACCCCTGGGCGATCAACTCATAGCATGGATTCATCATTTTGGTAAACGACTTGCGGTGCTGCCAGAACATGTCCTGCCACTGTCTCACATTGCCGAGATAATGATTGTTGAGCAGGATCATCTTGACGGGGCACTGCTGCTCCATGATGGTGCCGAGTTCCTCGATACACATCTGAAATCCGCCATCGCCCATGAAACAGCACACCGTGCGCTCAGGGGAGCCGAAAGCGGCACCGATGGCAGCCGGCATCCCATATCCCATGGTTCCCAATCCGCCGCTGGTGCAGATACTCCGTTGATGATGATATTTGAAATATCTCGTAGCAAACAACTGGTTCTGCCCCACGTCGGTCACAAGCACGACATTGTCGGGCGCCTGTTGAGCCACAGCATTCACCACCTCTCCCATCAGCAGCGGTCCGGCCTTGGGATGAATGGCGGGTTCTATCACCTTCACCCGCTCTTTTTCTGCCAGAGGCAGGAAGGAGTCGACCCATTCCCGATGGTCATTGGGTTGGATGAGCGCGGTAAGTGCAGGCAGTGAGTCCTTACAGTCGGCCACCACTGCCACATCAGTCTTCACACATTTGTCGATCTCACTCTTGTCGATATCCAGATGGATGATTTTCGCCTGTCGCGCATAGGTGTTGGTATTACCCGTCACTCTGTCGCTGAAGCGCATTCCTATGGCGACCAGCACATCACATTCCTGTTCCTTCAAGTTGACGGCATAGTTGCCATGCATCCCGAGCATGCCCATATTCAGCGGATGGTTGGAAGGCAATGCACTCAATCCGAGCATTGTCCGCCCGGCAGGGATACCCGCTTTCTCGAGGAAAGTTTTCAGTTCTTCCTGCGCATGTCCCAACTCCACCCCCTGTCCTACCAAGGCCAACGGTTTTTTTGCCTGATTGATCAGTTGGGCAGCCTGATTGATCGCCTGCATATCCAATTTGGGCCGTGCCACGTATGAACGCACGAAATCCACTTTTTGGGGCACGAACTCCACCCATTCTGTCTGTGCGTTCTTAGGAAAGTCGAGCACGACCGGTCCTGGGCGCCCGCTTCGGGCGATATAGAAAGCTCTACTCACCGCCCATGCGATGTCCTCAGCATGCCGTATCTGGTAACTCCATTTTGCGATCGGCTGTGCGACACCGACGAGGTCGACCTCCTGAAAGGCATCCGTGCCGAGTGCGGCGATGGGCACCTGTCCGGCGATGACCACGATAGGGGTAGAGTCAAGCATGGCATCCGCCACACCTGTGAGCGTGTTGGTGGCTCCCGGACCGCTGGTGACGATGGCCACGCCTACCTCGCCAGAAACCCTTGCGTATCCTTCCGCCGCATGTGTGGCCCCTTGTTCGTGGCGCACCAGAATATGTTCGAAAGCTTTTTTCTCACCACGTGTATAATCGTAGAGAGCATCATAGACTGGCATGATTGAACCGCCGGGATAACCAAAGATGGTTTTCACTCCCTCGTTTTTCAAGGCCAGCATCAAAGCCTCACTTCCTTTGATTTTCTCCATGAATTATCAAACTGGTCTTCAAAATATCTTGATATATCCTTTTGCAGGTGCTCTTAGATATCATATACCTCATGAAGAACACCTATATCATCAAAACGATATGACTTAATCAATGATTCTCACTCCTCCCTTATCAGCACTCGACACACTCTGTGCGTAAGCCCGCAAGGCTTTAGAGACTGTGCGCTGCCGTGTGAGCGGTCTGGGTTGGCGGGCGGCAAGTTCCTCATCACTCAGCACAACCCTGATAGACCTTGCAGGGATGTCGATCTCGATGATGTCGCCATCCACAATCTTGCCGATATTACCACCCGAAGCCGCCTCTGGCGAGATATGTCCGATGCTCAGTCCGGAGGTGCCGCCAGAGAATCTTCCATCGGTGATAAGAGCACACTCTTTGCCCAGATGCATGCTCTTGATATAGCTGGTGGGATAAAGCATCTCCTGCATACCAGGGCCGCCCTTAGGTCC
The DNA here is from genome assembly GCA_902803455.1 of uncultured Prevotellaceae bacterium. Lineage (GTDB taxonomy): Bacteria > Bacteroidota > Bacteroidia > Bacteroidales > Bacteroidaceae > Prevotella. The sequence goes on along the minus strand of CADCQC010000120.1, from coordinate 1,473 downwards.
TTCATGCGTGATGACAACACAATCACCACTTTTCACCATTCCACCCAGGATGCCGTCACAGGCGTCCTCTTGAGAATCGAAAACCTTGGCAGGTCCACGGAAGGTCCACAATTCCGGATCCACACCGGCTGTCTTGACCACACAGCCGTCGAGGGCGATATTCCCGAAGAGCACCGCCAGTCCGCCATCCTTCGTATAGGCATGGTCGATATCACGGATACATCCATTGGCTCGGTCGGTATCGAGTGTCTGCCAACAGCTATCCTGTGATCCCATCACCGTGGAGAACTTGTTGCCTGGTGCACTCTTATAGATGCGCAATGCCTCATCATCGATAGGACCAGCGCCGGTGATGCAGTATTTGGTGATGGCATCAGCCAATGACAACCCGTCGACACGCCTGACATCTCCATCGACAAGTCCGCCCTTGTAAAGTTCTCCCAATATGCCCAGAATACCACCTGCTCTTCCACATTCCTGCACGCTATAGCGCTGCGTATTTGGTGAGAGTTTGCAGAGGCACGGCACCTTCCGGCTCAGGGCATCAATATCTTCCATGCGGAAGTCTGCGCCAGCCTCTTGGGCCACCGCCAGCAGATGGAGCACGGTATTGGTAGATCCTCCCATGGCGATATCGAGGGCCATTGCATTGAGGAAAGCTTTTCTGGTAGCAATATTTCTTGGCAGCACGCTCACATCACCATCGCGATAATACCGATAAGCATTTTCTACGATGAGATGGGCAGCATCCTTGAAGAGACGCACCCTATTGGCATGAGTAGCCACAATGGTTCCGTTTCCGGGCAGCGACAGTCCGATGGCCTCTGTGAGCGAATTCATCGAATTGGCGGTGAACATGCCAGAGCAACTGCCACACCCTGGGCAGGCGCATCCCTCCAGTTCCTCCACGTCGGCATCACTGACAGAAGGATCAGCCCCTTTGACCATCGCTGTGATCAAGTCTGCATTCTCGCCCCTCCATCTGCCAGCCTCCATGGGTCCACCGCTGACAAAGACAGCAGGAATATTGAGACGCATGGCGGCCATGAGCATTCCAGGTGTCACCTTATCGCAATTGGAGATGCACACCATGGCATCGGCCTTGTGTGCATTGACCATATATTCCACCGAGTCGGCGATGATATCGCGCGAGGGAAGTGAGTAGAGCATCCCATCATGTCCCATGGCAATACCGTCGTCAATGGCGATGGTGTTGAACTCAGCAGCATAGCAGCCGAGGTTTTCGATTTCTTTTTTTACAATCTGCCCGATCTCATGCAGATGGGTATGTCCTGGTACGAATTGTGTAAAAGAATTGACAACAGCGATGATCGGTTGTCCGAAATGTTCTCTTTTCATGCCAGCAGCCACCCACAATGCTCTTGCTCCAGCCATTTTACGGCCTTCTGTGCATACGGCACTTCTCAATGGATTCTTCCAATTCATCATATAATACAAAAAGGATGATAAATA
>CADCQC010000119.1 GCA_902803455.1 uncultured Prevotellaceae bacterium | reverse complement strand
ATGGATTGGATGGTGGGGCGTGCGCCAGCCTGACCGCTGGGAATAGGGACCTCTCAGGGCTTGCCGTAGGTGTGGAAATTGACTTTTCCCATTTTCAGCATGGCAGCGTCGTTGATGTCCAACCCTTTTTTGGTATAGAAGAACGTACAGTCGTCAAGATAAATGTCGTGTATCATGTCCAGATTGCCATGTGCTGAGATGGCTGTGCGGGTATCTCGGCAGATAACATGGCTGATGTGGATATCGGTGAAGTGGGGGAGAAAATCTGTTCCCGTCGGAGCACTGACCTCTTTGCTGCCTGCAGGGCGGTCGGCATAGGTGGTCTCAAAAGAGATGGCTTCACCCTTGATGTCGCTCATGTAGATATCGGAGATGAAGATCTGGCTCGTTGTCCCTCCGCGGCCGGCTCCGCTCTTGAAGCGAAGACCGGTGTCGGTGCCGGAGAAGGTGTTGCGCAGCACCACGATACGGTTGATGCCGGCAGAGAATTCTGAACCGATGACAAAACCGCCATGGGCATGATTGACCACATTGTCGGTGATGAGGATATTCTCACAAGGGCCTTTTACAAGACTCGCTTGTCCCACGCCTCCTTTCAGACAAATACCGTCATCGCCCACATCCAGATGACAGCCGGTGACCAATACATCGCTGCATTGCATCAGGTCGATCCCGTCGCCGTTTTGTGCATTCCACGGACAGCGCACCGTGACATCATCGAAAATTACTTGATGGCAACTTTGTGGTACCAGGTGGAATTTTGGCGCATTCTGCACGGTCACTCCCTTCACCATCACACGCTCGCAGTCAGAGAATCTGATCAGGTGTGTGCGCATCTTTTCTTGTTCCTCGCAGGTCTTTGCGAGGTTGTTGTCGTTCTTCAGATTGAAGGGATACCACAGTTTTCCGTCATCGGCCACCGTACCGCCCATCTCGCGGAATACTTTCCATTCGTCGTCGCTCACCTTGCTGCGTTTCACGGCACGCCACCATTCGCCGTTGCCGTCGATGGTGCCTTCACCAGTGATGCTGATATCGTGGCGTTTGCTCGCACTGATCAGTGGGGTGGCTTTGGATTCTTTTTTTCCTGTCTTTGAATCGGTCTTGATGAAGAGCGACCGTTCTGATGAGGCGAGGATCATGGCATGGCGTTCAAGATGCAGGTCGATGTTGTCCTTGAGTTGGATGATGCCTGTCACATAAATGCCGGCAGGCACCACCAGATGACCGCCGCCTTTCGCCGAAAGCGCTTTGATGGCTTTCTCAAAGGCTTCCGTATTGAGGGTCACTCCATCACCACATCCTCCGAAATCTGTCAGGGATACCTGGTTGTCGGGAATGGTTGGAGCCATGGGTTCTGTCAATGCTACAGGCAGTTGACGATAGAGTGTGGCGTAATCTCCTGCATGAGAGGTCAGCACGCATGACAGCAGTAGAGCACAAAATAAGATCTTCTTGTTCATTTTGATTCGGTAGAAGTGATAATTTTTGATAAGTAGTTGTTGTAGTCAGGGTGTAAAGATAAGGATAAACAAACAGAATGCAAAGCAAAACGGGAAGTTTTTGCCTTGCATTCCTAAGATTTCGCCTGTAGCGGATCATTTTTGCTTGTCCCAGGCAGATCTGATGTCATCGAAACTGATGCCCAGCAGCCGCATGTTGCGGAATAGTTCTGGCAGTTGCTGCTCCATAAATTCCTTCCGGCGCACAGTGATGATTTTCTCCTTTGCTCCAGATTTCACGAAGTAGCCCAGTCCTCGCTTGTTGTATATGATCTCGTCACGTGCCAGTTGGTCGTAGGCCTTCATAGCTGTGTTGGTGTTGACCTGCAACAATACAGCATATTCCCGGACACTTGGTATACGGCTGTCTTCCTCATACTGACCAGAGATGATCTCATCACACAGACGGTCAGCCATTTGGATATAGATTGCTTTATCGTTGGTAAATATCATACGTTGGTCCATTTAGAGGTGATGATCTGAAAACGTTTGAAGATTCGATAACTCAACCAGATGTTGAGAACGCTGAAGAGGGCGCATCCGATGGCGATCAGACCAATGATGGTTTCACGGAGTTCGGTGTTGAGGTGCAGGCCTTGCTTATTGAGATTGTAAATGATGAAGGCCAGCATCAAGAGCAATGCGAACATGATGAAAGTGATAATGCTGAATGGGCGTTTCTTGAACCAGGTTCCACCAAGCACATAGATAGAGCATATCCAGCTTAGGATGGAAAACTCAAACAGTTGACTTTTAATAAAATGCCAGTTGATGTCATGTGAAAAGAAACTTGTGAAAAGGGGCTTAACACAACTATACCATTCATATCCGAAGAGGGCGAAAATCACCATGCGAAGGGTGTCGGCCAAGAATAACGCCACGGTGATGAAGAGTGGACATACCACTACAACCATCAACAATGCAGAGAGCCAGCGCTCAAAGTTGGTTGCGGGAAGCGTGAGAAAGGCAATCCTTTTTTGTTTGTTTTTGATGAAGGAAAAGAGATTGCCCATGCAGAAGAGGATAGCAATCCAGCTGACCGTGGCGCAGAAGCCAAATAATCCGTTCACAACCATGGAATACAACCCTGTGGTCTGAATCTTATTGATGCTGATGTGTGTGAAAAGCACTTCGATGATCAGCAATACTAAGGCCAATCCTAATCCGTATGTTATCAGATAGTTGCGGCGATCTCTGAAAAGCCAGCGGAAGGTGTGGCAGAATCTTTTGATATTGAAATTTTCCATTTTGCAGTCGGTTTTAGATCCAGTTGAAGTATTTGCCGATCAGTTGATTTTTGCAGAAGAGCCGGTATGACAAGAGCACATTGGCCACACTCAGCACAAGCAGAAGGCATCTGATGAAAGTGTTGTCAAGAGCCTGATGCAGCATCCTTCCAAAATGATAGGATGAAGGGGTCAGATAGGAGATAACCAACAACAACGCTACAAGAATGATGGTGGTGAACACCCAACTGTATTTGAAATAACGGAAGAAGTTCGCACCTAACATATAGAGTGAATGTATCCAGATGCATAACAGAAGTATTCCCAATGGAGGATAATTGAAGACTTTACCCTCAATGATGACCGAATGAATATCTACGTCTGCCATCTGTCCTTTGAAGAAACACCAACAATCATAGACCACAGATCCCACGTTCTCGCGCTGGATGAGTATGCCGATGAGGTATTGCAAGGCATCGGCGATCAAATTGGCTGAAATAGTGATCAGCAACATGAGGAGAAAGCAACCCAGATAACGGACCAGGAATTTCTCCAAATTGCTTGCGGGAATCAGCAACAAGTCACGAAAACCATCACGACGGTCGGAAAAGGAGTAGAACATATAAGAACCGCCCACTACCAATACGGTGATGAAGGTCGCTAAAGAGGCAGCCATTGGCATCCCGTTTGTAGGAACAGATGGAGCATGCAAAAGGGATTGCAGGTTGGGTATCTGAAAGATGATGGTCATGACTGCACAAGTGCTGGCGAATGTCTTACGATGGTAGGGCCGATCGTTGCGGATACACCATCGTGCCAACTGTAAGATGCGGTGCATATTGAATGAATTGCTCATGGCTTTTCTTTTGATCGTTTTCTATTGCTCTACTTTTCCTAAGGTCACGGCATTGAACAGCAACTCCAGGTTGAGAGGCGTCTCGGGCATGCCTTCTTTTCGATGGGAAATCACGGCGTTGCCTTGAACGGTGGGCTCACTATATAACACGTCGTCAGTGGCTTCGCCAGGTGTGCGGTACTCGAAGCTGTAACGGTCGCAGATGTCACTCACAGAGGCATTGAGTAGCAGACGGCTGCGGCTGAGTATGAGAATGTGGTCGAGCAGCGACTCTACGTCATGCACCTGGTGTGTGGAGATGATCAGGGTGCGGTCGTCGCTCATATTGTTGGCTACGGCACGGCGAAATTGTACTTTTGACGGGATATCGAGTCCGTTGGTTGGCTCATCCATCAGCAACAGACGGGTGCCGGCTGCCAGGGCAATACTCATGAAAACCTTTTTCTTCTGTCCCATGGAAAGGGCTTGAAGGTTGATGGTCGTAGGTAGGTCGAAGTCTTCCAGACTTCTTTTCAGCACCTCACGGCTGAAACGGGGATAGAATGGTTCGTTGATGCGTACATATTCTTCGAGCGACATGGCTGGAAGATCAAATTCCTCGGGCACGATGAACAATTCTTGGAGGGTCTCAGGGCGTCGCTTCCTGGTGTCGATGCCGTTGTAGCTGACGGTGCCCGATTTCGGGTGGAGCAGGCCGGCGATCAGATAAAGTAGGGTGCTCTTGCCTGTGCCATTCTTTCCCAGCAGGCCATAGATGTTGTTCTCGTTCAACTGCAGGCTGAAATCTTTGAAGATGTCTTCTTTTGAGCCAGCATATCTGAAGTGAATATTCTTGACGTCTATCATGATGTGATTCTTTTTGAGGATGGTGAGAAAATATGATATGGATGTTATTGACGGGCAAGCAGATGGCTGTCCATGGAATTGATGATGTGCAGCTGGTTGGTCTCATAGTTGCCAAAAATATCACGGTGGATGGTGCTGACCGAGAGCAGTTGTTCGTTTTCAATGTGGTAGATGGCCTTGTCTTTCGAGGGGGTCCAATCTTGCTCTTTCTTGTTCCAGTCGCTGCGGGTCAGGTCGTAGCCATTCAGGTGGTAGTTCAACTCCATCTTGTAGTCAGGACAATATTCCTTGGTCCACATATCCCAGCGGCATACCTCTTTCTCAATCAGACGGCCTTGCAGGTCGTAGGTGTAGTGGCAGGCGAGTTTCGGAGTGAGTCCTTCGCCATTGTAATCGTAAACATACATGGTCTTGACGATACCGTCCTCAATGTCGGCATTGTAGAAATACTGGCTGTCGGTGCTTTGTGACAGGTTCATAAACATGCTCAGAACGGTGAAAATGGTGATGATCGTTTCCATAATTTTATTTGTTTAAATTGTTAATAAATCGAGTATATTAGTGTACTACTCTAATAGTACACTGCAAAAGTATATGATTTCAGAATACGCTCCAAATTTTTCGCCCATTTTTTTATGACAATCCTTTGATTTTAACTTTTGTTTACAATTATGCCCGCTAAGTCATGCTGCTTGGTCATGCCGCCTGCCCACTTAGGAGCGCGGCAGCCCTTTAGCGTGGGCGTCCTCGCCCGCAAAGTGTAGCCCTCGCCTCAAAAAGATAGCCCTCGCCTCAAAAGATAGCCCTCGCCTGCATCTATTGCGGGCGAGGGCTGGCTTCGTTCTGTATGTTGCGTTGTCAACGCAACATACTATACCCCTAATTCATGATCACCAGTATTTCTGGGTCATCTTGTTGTAGATAATCTTGTTGGGATAGACCTCGACAGTCTTCTTGCTGGTGTTGGTCAAGTCATCAAACCATCCTGTGACAGTGGAGCTCCATTCGTTCATGAGCTGTTCGCCCGAGAAGCTATGGAAATCAGCATAGTCGAGACCCAGACCATCACAGTCGCAAATCATACGGCCAGCCTTGTTCTTCACCTTGACGATGATTTTTGAGATGACACCTACCTCGTATTTGGTATCGGCGTCGAGCTTAAGGTTTGCCTTCCTTGTGGGTTTCACTCTCAGTTCGAAATTCACAGGTTTATCAGCAGAAGTCAGGTTATACTTCATCGTCCACTCGTTGTCGGTCATCGTCAGTGTATGCTCTTTGCCATCCTTGTCCAAATAACTCACCTCAACATCATCGACAGCGAGTTCATACTTGCCAAGGCTCACCTTATATGTTATCTCTGCTGAGGCCAGTTCTCTGGTGTCTACCGTCTCATGTGAAATTTCGAAGTTACTGTCATCTTTGTCGCAGGATGCGAAACTTCCACAAACAATCAGCCCACAGCAGATAGCGAGCACACTCTTGAAAAAATTACCTTTGGTCTTCATCTTCATTTGATTCTATTTGTTATTATTTATGTTGTTTTTTCTTTTTTTTTGTTCCTCGTGTCATCGTTTCCGAGACCCTTGGTGTTGTTTTCTGATGCAAAGTTATAGAGGCTTTCACACCCCACAATCGTTTTTCCGAAATAATGGATGAAAAGGTTCGGACAGAAAACCCTATTTCGGACAATTGAACATCATACGTTCAAAAACTGTCCGAAATAGGGCAAAAATAGATAAAAAAACAAATGTTTTTCTGTCGTTCCTTAAATCTTGAGAGCCCGCATCGCATTCAGTACAGCGAGCACGGTGACACCGACATCTGCGAAGACGGCCATCCACATGGGAGCCAGTCCCACGACAGCAAGCAGAAGGACAAGGATCTTGACGCCGATGGCAAAGACGACATTCTGGCGGGCTATAGAGATGGTGTGCCGGGCAATGGTGATGGCCATGGGAATCTTTGATGGTTTGTCGTCCATCAGCACCACGTCGGCTGCCTCGACGGCCGCATCGCTGCCCAGACCGCCCATGGCGATACCTATGTCGGCCCTGGCTAGTACGGGAGCATCATTGATGCCGTCACCCACGAAAGCCAAAGTGCTGCCGGCTGGTTTTTCTGCCAGTAATTGTTCCACATGCGCCACCTTGTCGGTGGGAAGCAGTTCCGCATGATATTCGCTGACTTTGACCTGTTGGGCCACCTTCTCGCCGACGGCCTGTTTGTCGCCCGTGAGCATCACGGTCCGTTCTACGCCAAGTTGGTGCAGACTGTTGATGGCTCCGGCACTGTCTTCCTTGATTTTGTCGTTGATGACGATGTGGCCGGCATAGATGCCGTTGATGGCGACATGGATAATGGTGCCTGCATGATGGCAGGGGCGCCAACGTGCACCGATGCTGTCCATCATCTTCGTGTTGCCCACACTCACCAGGTCGTTGCCCACACGTGCCCGGATACCATGGCCGGCCACTTCTTTCACCTCGCTCACTTGGCAGCCATCGGTGGCTTCTTCAGGAAACGCATCACGAAGGGCGGCGCCTATGGGGTGGTTGGAGAAATGTTCCACATGGGCTGCCAGGTGCAGCAACTCCCGTTCGTCGCAGGTCTCCGGATGCACTGCCTCTACAGCAAACTGGCCGTGGGTCAGTGTGCCGGTCTTGTCGAATACGATGATTCCCACTTTAGCTAAGGTGTCCATGTAGTTGGATCCTTTGATGAGAATGCCATGCCGTGAGGCGCCACCAATGCCGCCAAAAAAGGTGAGTGGAACGCTGATGACCAGTGCGCATGGACAGGAGATGACCAGGAATGTCAGCGCACGGTTGAGCCATACAGCAAACGTGCTGATGAATGATCCTGACAATAGGGGAGGGATGATTGCCACCGCGAGGGCCGCAAAGATGACAATAGGGGTATAGACTTTGGCAAACCGGCTGATGAACGTCTCACTTTTCGACTTCTTCTCGCTGGCATGTTCCACTAAGCGGATGATTTTTGACACGGTGCTCTCACCGAAAGGTTTGCTAGTGCGGACTTTCACCATTCCGGTCAGGTTGACGCACCCAGAGATGATCTCGTCGCCCACGGCTACCTCGCGCGGCATGCTCTCACCTGTCAGTGCCACCGTGTTGAGACTGGTGCTGCCTTCCATGATGACGCCGTCGAGCGGTACTTTCTCGCCTGGACGGATGAGGATCGTCTCTCCGACCGTCACGTCTTCAGGTCTTACCTCTTCTTCTTTTTCATCACGCACCACATGGGCGCTGTCGGGACGGATGTCCATCAGGTGGGCGATGCTGTCACGGCTCTTTCCCTCTGCGTAGCCTTCAAACAATTCACCTATCTGGAAAAAGAGCATGACGAATACCGCTTCGGCATATTCTGTCTCCGCTTCTGGCAGGAAACCGATGCAGAGCGCACCGATAGTGGCGACAGCCATCAGGAAATGCTCGTTGAACAGTTCACCATGAGCAATACCTTCTGCCGCTTCTTTTAACGTCTCATGGCCCGCCAACAGATAGGGTACAAGATAGACCAACAGGAGTTGCCACTTGCTCAGGTCACACGTGTGTTCGATGATGATGGCCAACGCCAGCAACACGGCTGTCATTAGGATGATGATGATGGAGTGTTTCAGATCACCGTCATGATGGTGCTCATGTTCGTGATGATGCTCATGCGAACAGCATTCCTCGTGATGATCGTGTGGTTGCTTGATGGTCTTGTCGTGGGGATGATGATGTGCCATAATGCCTCTATAATTGGTTTTCGGATGCAAAGGTAGGACATATCTTTTGCAACCTGGTTGCAAACAAGGCATCATGGTGCCTATAATGTCAAAAAGAACGGAAAATAGAGTGAAATCCTTTTTTTATGAAAGGAAAAAACAGAATAACGCCTTGAAAATTGCACAATTTGAATAAATATCATATCTTTGTGATAAATTTGTTAAATATATATGCGCTTATGAAAAAAGCTACCTTATTATTATTAACGCTGCTGGCACTGATAGGCTATACAAGTGCCCGGGCTGGTGAGACAGTTAATAATTATGCTGTTGATTTCAATCAAGTAATCAAGACATCAGACCATCAGTTTGCTGTCGCCAAAGACTGGAAACACATTGCTGACTATTATGATGACGATGGTGATTTCAGGTACATGAGCTATTCTTATTCTTCTACTACCGGTGTAGGAGAAAGCGGAGCTCTGCTTGCCTACCGGCAATATGCATCAGGGGGCAGTTACGGTTCTGATGGCAAAGTCGTTTATGACATGTTGGTGACTCCCAAGGTATCAGGTAAAGTGACCATACAAGTCAAAGGCAGCATCAGTGCAACCACCTCTAATCCTTCTTACATTGAATTCTATCAAGTGAATGAGAAAGGAACAGAATACGGGGAGAAAATCACTGCACAGCTACTTGATGCGGACCAACATGAAGCTGAGATCAATTTAAACGGTTATGTGACCGCCCAGATTGAGTTGTCTGCTGCCACACGAATCGGTATCCGTGCACAATACGTCTATCTGGACAACTTCACAGCAGAAAGTGCTGTCATAGAGAAAGAGCGCAAGCTGGCCATCACTTCTGCTGTACCATCTGCCACCACAGGTACCATTTATTGGGATCAGCTGGAAAATGGCAATGTGCTTGTGAAATACATGGTGAAGGTGACCAATTTAGGTGATGTGTCATTAACTCAAGGTGAGGATGACTACACGATTTCTATTTTCAACAGAAAGACCAATGTAGTTTACGTTACGGCGGCTATACCACAGGCTTTGGCTCCTCAAGAGACATCGGATGAGTTTGAGGTATCTGTAGAATTAGCTCCCACCATATGGCCCAACAGCTATACTTACTTCAACATGGACTTGAAAGAGAACGTATCAGGCAGTGTGGTGCAACGTGCCCAGTCTGCTTATACTCCATACGTTCCTAAGTTTGTCTTCCGTGAGGGTGGATCTACCAGTACCTCCAGTCTCTAT
>CADCQC010000118.1 GCA_902803455.1 uncultured Prevotellaceae bacterium | reverse complement strand
CGAATGGAATGGCGTGAAGTTTGGTGGGGATATCCTTGGTGACCATTGGAACAGGAAGCCTGGAAGTGTGGTGACGCTCTACACTTACACCAATGCAGAGGAAGTGGAACTGATTTGCAATGGGAAAAGTTTGGGCGTAAAAAAGAATGTCAAAGATCCCAAACTCCGTGATAAGATCAAATGGGACCGTGTTGAATACCAACCTGGTTATGTAGAGGCGATTGCCAGAAATGCCGGGAAAGTGGTCGCACGCCATCGGATAGAGACCACAGGCAATGCTGTCAGGCTCACCGCTGAGCCAGATCATCCTGAGTGGCATGCTGACGGAATGGACCTGCAGCATGTGCGTGTCTGTGCTGTCGACAAAAAGGGAAGAAGGGTGCAGACGACCAACCAACAGGTGCATTTCGAAGTCGAGGGAAAGGCACAGATTGTGGGCGTCATCAATGGCAACATTTCTTCCGATGAGATGACTGTGGGTGATAAGAGAAGTTTATACAATGGTACTTGCACGGTCATCCTGCGTGCAGAACGGGAAGCTGGTCCCGTGGTTCTGAAAGCTTCTGCGGAGGGATTGAAAGAGGTGAGACTGAAAATGCAGACTCATTGACAGCCGGTCTATGTGGCCTGCGGATATGCCGACAAGCAAAGGACAATATCACACTTTGTGTGCGATAAAGTCGTTCTTGTCGGCATATTCGTAGCGAAGACGGGTCTGAATGGAATGACGGAGCATGCTCCACTCGTAGGGGATGATTTTCCATGATGGCAGGTCTACATGGTATTCCTTCAATGCTCGCTTACCAATCATGGTGCGTAGGATGATGGTAATCACCAATGATAGGAAAGATGCGCCGAGAATGATCCAATTGGTGGTCATGCCACCATAGACGAAACCTGCAAGGATCAGCAGATAATTGAGGTGCAGCGCCCATTGGTCAAGTCCGTGGAGAAAACGGGCGCCAATGCCGCCTTCGATGTGTTTGCTCACCTCATGGAAATAGACTTGTCTGTTTTGCCATGATTTGTTGGAGATAGGATCTTCTGTCAACCACGTAGACTCATCCAGTACAACCTTGGTGTGATACGGACGTGCATATTTGTTGACAAGAAAATCATATTCTCCAATGGAATATTTCAGATATTCCACAAATCCGCTGCCCGACATGAACTCGCTCTTGCGGAAGGTGACATGAAAACAGTTCGTCCTGTAGGGCTTGCCCTTCTGGGCTTCACGCAAAATGTATAGGGCAGTGTGCAAACGCTCGAATCGGTGGTAGGGTAGTGATTCTGAGGCGTAATTGGAATAACCCAACAACATGTTGGTCTCATCGTCGAGTGAGGAGGCTAGTGATGACAGCCAATGGCTGTCTTGGGGCTTGCAACGGGGATCGGTCAGCACGATCCACTCACTTTTCGATGCTTTTACACCCAGGGTGATGGCCAACTTGTTCTTGCTCATGTAGCGTGAACTCTCGGGCACAAAAGTGTGATAGAGACGTTCGTTCTGAGAATATCGCTTGAGTACGTTCTCGGATTCGGCATCTGCCTTTTCTGAGACAACGATCACATCATATCCGGGGGAATAATCTTGGGTCAGATAGATGGGTAGATGCTCATCAAGTGCGGTATGGTCTCCGTTGGATACCAATAGCACCGTGAGGTGGGGCAGATCGGTGGTGGGCATGACAGGATCCTTTTTCAGACGTCTGAAAAATGGATTCAGCATCGGGGTGATGAGAGCCATGAGTATCAGCACCGCCGTGACAACAATGGTCAGTGTGTCGAGCGTCATAAATCTTCTGTGATGTATCCTTTGGGTAATGGACGGCAATTATATTGTGAGGCCATGATCTCTCCATAGGCTCCTGCGGAACGGAGGGCGATCAGGTCACCACGATGGGTGAGGTTGAGATCGACTGATTTGCCAAATACGTCGCTTGACTCGCAGATCGGACCGACAACATCATAGGTGGCCTTACCTTCATTGCTGGAGATGTTCTCAATCTTATGGTAGGCTTGGTAAAGGGCTGGTCGGATCAGGTCGGTCATGCCTGCATCAACGATGACAAACTGTTTCACTGCGCCTTGCTTCACATAGAGCGTGCGGGTGATCAAGGAGCCGCAGGGGGCTACAACCGCTCTGCCAAGTTCGAAATGGAGCTTCTGACCATTATATAAATGTAATAGCTTGGCATAGGTGTCGAAGTAGGACTTGAAATCGGCCATCGGAACCCTGTTGGGATGCGTATAGTCGATGCCCAGTCCTCCGCCGACATTGATATTCTCCACCACGATTTTCTTCCGCAACAGTTGTTTTTGTAGGTCATTGATGCGGTTGCATAACGCAGCGAAGTCATCCATGTTGAGAATTTGGGATCCGATATGGAAGTGCAGACCCACAAATTCCACATGCTTCATGGATGATGCGATTTCTATCACATCCTCCATGTCGCGCATGGCTATGCCAAACTTGTTCTCTGCCAGTCCGGTGGTGATGTTGGAGTGGGTGTGGGCTCCTACGTCTGGATTGATGCGGAAGGCGATACGGGCGGTTTTACCGCGCTTGCTGGCCAACTCTTCTATCACCTCCAGTTCGGCGATACTCTCAACGTTGAAACAGAAAATGTTCTTGTCGAGACCCAGGTTGATTTCCCAGTCTGACTTTCCCACACCGGCATACACGATTTTCCGGGCGGGAAAACCGGCGGCAAGAGAGGCCTGGATCTCACCACCACTCACACAATCGGCTCCCAAACCCGACTGTGCGATGATGTTGAGCACCTTGGGATTGGCGTTGGCTTTGATGGCGTAGTGTACGACAAACCCTTCGTGCTTAGAAGATTCCCTGTTGATGGTGCGGAGTGTCTCGCGCAGCAGGTCGGTATCGTAATAATAAAAAGGTGTCGGGATTTCTTGGAATTTGCCGACAGGAAATGTTCCTTTCATGCGCTGAAATAACTATTTAAACAGTTTGGCGCTGAGATTCTGAAGTGCTCGTTTCTTGTCTTGTTCCTTCACGAGGAAGGAGATGTTGTAGTTGGATCCTCCGTAAGAGATCATCCTCACTGGGATGTCTTTCATCGCATCTGTGGCTAATGTCTCAAATCCCAGGTTGCTCCAATCCAGATCGCCCACAACGCAGATGATGCACATGTGGGTGTCGACGGTCACTGTGCCATACTTTTTCAACTCGTTGACAATGGAGGTCAGATGGGCATCGCTGTCGATGGTGACCGACACACCGACTTCTGAGGTACATACCATGTCAATGGGGGTCTGGTAACTCTCGAAGATCTCAAATACCTTGCGCAGGAAGCCGGTGGCCAGTAGCATGCGTGAACTCTTGATCTTGATGGCGATGATATTGTCTTTGGCGGCTACTGCCTTCATCTGTCCTCGCATGATCACATTGTCGACGATGGTGCCTTCTGCATCGGGTTGCATCGTGTTGAGCAGACGTACTGGGATACCGGCAAATTTTGCTGGTTGGATGCAGGTGGGGTGAAGGATCTTCGCTCCAAAATAGGCCAGCTCTGCGGCTTCCTCAAAATTGAGTTGCCTCACGGCTTCGGTATTGTCAACGATACGGGGATCATTGTTGTGCATTCCGTCAATGTCTGTCCAGATCTGGATCTCCTCTGCATTGATGGCGGCTCCGATGAGGGAGGCGGTGTAGTCGCTGCCGCCGCGTTGCAGGTTGTCTACCTCACCATAGGCGTTACGGCAGATAAAACCTTGGGTGATGTAGATCAGGTGATCTCCCTCTGTTTCCATGATGTCGCCGAGTTTTTCCTTGATGTATTGGGGATCGGGCTCTGCATTCTTGTCTGTGCGCATGAAGTCAAGGGCGGAGAGCAACACGGCATCAATGCCTGTTTCATGCAGATAATTGGTCATCATGTTGGTGCTGATGATCTCACCTTGGGCCACTATGCTCTTTTCCTCGAAACTGGTAAACAGGTCTTTGGTGAATGAACGCAGGTAATTGAATTCTTCTACAAGAAACTGACGGGTCTTCTCCTTGTATTCTTCTGTGCTATACAACGTTTCGATATGCTGAAGATATTTCTTCTCAAGCATATTGATGACCTCATTGGCTCCGTCGGGATTCTTCTTGTAGAGGTAGTCGCAGATTTCCAACAGGGTGTTGGTCGTTCCCGACATGGCAGAAAGCACGACAAAGGTGGGGTTGCCACTGCGTGTGACCAGGGTGGCAACAGATTTCATTCTTTCTGGACTGCCGACGGATGTGCCGCCGAATTTCATGACTATCATAATGGCTTCTTTTTATGTTTTTGTGATTTTTCTCTTGATTAATCCTTACTGTCTTCGGTGAGGTCCATCTGCCGGTATTCGTGGGTCACATCGGTCACCGAGCCATCTTTGCAACGGTAAACTGTGCCGGGGAATTCATCGAGCAGTTGGATGTTGTGGGTGGTCATCACGATGGCTGTGCCGTCTTTGCTGATCTGCTTCAGCAAGCTGACGATATGACGGGCTGTCTCCATGTCAAGATTGCCGGTGGGCTCGTCGGCGATGATGATTTGGGGCTTGTTGAGCAGTGCACGGGCAATGGCGATATGCTGTTGCTCACCGCCTGAGAGCTCGTAGGGCATCTTGTCTATCTTATCCGACATGCCTACGGCTTCCATCACTTTCTGTATGCGCTCATCACGCTCTTTGCGCTTGGTCCATCCCGTGGCTTTCAGCACAAATTCCAGGTTTTTCTTTACCGAACGGTCATGGATGAGCTGGAAATCCTGAAAGATGATGCCCATCTCACGGCGCAGGGCGGGCACATCTTTACGGCGAATGTGGTTCAGGTCTCGTCCTAGCACCTCTGCTTTCTCTGGGGATGAATGGTCAAGTTCACAATACATGGTTTTCAGCAAGGAACTTTTGCCTGAGCCTACCTTGCCGATAATATAGACAAAATCGCCTGCATTGACTTGGAATTCTACGTCTTTGAGAACGATGTTATCATCTTGGACAACGTTCACTTTCTGGTAATCAATCAGCATAATAGATCCAATTTTTTAGGTGTTCTTAATGTTTGTGCCAGTTGGGGTCATGGCGCTCGCGAAGCTCACTCGCCAGATCTTCTATCCGCAAACCCTTGCTGGTGAGTAGTACGATTAAGTGGTAGAGCATGTCGGCTCCTTCGTATATCAGACGGTCATTGGTGCCGTTAGTGGCCTCGATGACCAGTTCCAATGCTTCCTCGCCCACCTTTTGTGCCATACGGTTTAGACCGTCACGGAAGAGGCTGGTGGTGTAGCTTCCCTCTGGCATCTCTTCATGGCGCTTTTCGATGAAATTCTGGAGATGGGTAAGAAATAGAAGGGCATTCTCTTCGTTGGTCTCTCCCCAACAGGTGTCTGTTCCTGTATGACAGGTGGGGCCATTGGGAATCGCCCTGACCAACAGGGTGTCATTGTCGCAATCAATTTTGATGTCTACCAACTTGAGGGTGTTCCCGGAGGTCTCACCTTTGGTCCAAAGGGTTTGACGCGAACGGCTCCAGAATGTCACCAGACCGGTTTGGAGGGTCTTCTCGTAGGCTTCTTGATTCATATAACCCAGCATGAGCACCTGGCGGGTGACGGAGTCTTGGATGATGGCGGGCACAAGGCCGCCGTTTTTCTCAAAATCTATATTCATGATCGTTTGCTTATATTCGGGTTTTGATTCCACATGCGTGGAGATATTTTTTGAGGTCGGGAATGCTGATTTCACCAAAATGGAAAACACTGGCGGCTAATGCGGCATCTGCATGGCCGATGGTGAAGGCATCACGGAAATCGTCCATACAACCTGCACCTCCACTGGCGATGACGGGGATGGGGAGCAGCTCATGTAATTGGGCCAATGCTTCAAGGGCGAATCCTTGTTTTACGCCATCGTGATTCATACTGGTGAAAAGAATCTCGCCGGCTCCTCTGTCGGCCACTTCCTTGGCCCACTCAAATAGGTCACGGCCTACGGACACACGTCCTCCATTCACATAGCATATCCAACGGCCATCCGCGGCACTCAGATCTCCTTCATATCGGGCATCTATGGCGCAGACACATACTTGTGAGCCAAAACGGTTGGCGATTTCGTTGATCAGCTGAGGACGGCGAAGGGCGGCGCTGTTGACACTCACTTTATCTGCTCCGGCATAGAGGAGACGCTCCACATCGGAGAGCTCGTTGACTCCTCCACCCACAGTAAAGGGGATGTTGACCTCTGCTGCCACACGGGTGACCATATCAGTAAAAGTCTTCCTACCCTCATGGCTCGCTGTGATGTCGAGAAAGACTAATTCGTCTGCACCTGCCTCGCTATAGGCTTTGCCAAGGGCCACTGGGTCACCTGCTTGACGCAGGTTCACAAAATTGGTGCCTTTGACGGTCGTTCCGTCTTTCACATCGAGGCAAGGAATGATTCTCTTGGCTAATCCCATGGTTATATGAGTTTGCTTACGTCGATTTTTCCTTCATAAAAGGCCTTACCAAAAACCACGGACGGAATGCCGCGGCGCTCCAAATCGAGAATGTCCTCGTTGGAGGAGATGCCTCCACTGGCGATCAGGTGAAGCATGGGGTAGGCTGACATCACTTCTGCATACAACGCTGCTGCTGGGCCTTGCAGCGTGCCGTCTCGAGAGATGTCTGTGCACAGTACTTGCGTCACTCCTTGTTCCACATATTGGCGGAGGAAGGGTAGAAGGTCCATAGCGGAGTCTTCTTTCCATCCGTTGATGCTCACTTTCCCGTTTCGCACATCTGCTCCAAGGATGATTTTATCTGAACCATATTGTGTCAACCATCTGAGAAACAGGGCAGGGTCGGTAACTGCCACAGAACCGATGGTCACCATCGCTGCACCGCATTCAAAGGCTTGGTCGATGTCGTGGTCGGTCTTGATGCCTCCACCGAAATCCACGACCAGATGGGTAGAGGAGGTGATGGCTTGCAAAACCTTGGTGTTGACGATATGCTTTGATTTGGCGCCGTCGAGGCCTACGACATGCAGACGGCGGAACCCCATGCGCTCAAATTCTATTGCCATCTCCACAGGGTTGCTGCTGTATACTTTCTTTGAGGCGTAGTCTCCTTTCGTCAGTCTGACACATTGACCGTCGATGATATCTATGGCTGGTATGAGTTCTATTTTCTCCATGATCATGGGTGTTGTTGGGATGATGTCACTATCTCAAGGAAATTACTCAGCAGGATCTCTCCTATACGACCGCTCTTCTCTGGATGAAACTGCGTGGCATAGAAATTGTCCTTGTGGAGGGCCGCACTGTAGGGCAACACATAGTTTGCTGTGGCGATAGTGGATTCACACAGGGGGACATAATAACTGTGGACAAAGTAGACAAATGATTCCTCTGGAATGTTTTGAAACAAAGGGGATTTCAAATCTTTGAGCTCATTCCAGCCCATGGCGGGTATCTTGTCTTCATGGCTCTGAGGACGGAAACGTCTCACTTCGGTATCGAAGATGCCCAAACAATCGGTGTCGCCTTCTTCTGAATGGCGGCAGAGCAGCTGCTGGCCGATACAGATGCCGAGGACGGGTTGCTTGAGAGAGGTGATGACCTGGTCAAGACCATGACTGCGCAGGTAGTCCATGGCACCTCGTGCCTCTCCCTGACCGGGAAAAAGCACGCCATCGGCGCTGAGCAATTGTTCTGCGTTGTCGGTAAGCAGGGGTGACACGCCAAGTCTTCTCAACGCACTTTCCACAGAATAGATGTTGCCGGCATTATATTTGACAATCGCGACTTTCATTTCTTTCTTACTGATGTCAGCTGAATATGATGGTTTTGTTGTGGTAGGTGAGGATTTTCCGCTGGATATGTTTGGTGACGGCTCGCGAGAGAACGATCTTTTCCAAATCGCGTCCTTTAAGCACCAGACTGTCAGGGTCATCCTTGTGCGTAATCCGTACCACGTCTTGCTCGATGATGGGGCCTGCATCCAGATCTGAGGTCACATAATGGCTGGTGGCCCCGATAATCTTCACACCACGCTCCCAGGCTTGATGATAGGGCTTGGCGCCAATGAAAGCGGGAAGGAAGGAGTGGTGGATGTTGATGATATGATGCGGGTAGGCGG
>CADCQC010000117.1 GCA_902803455.1 uncultured Prevotellaceae bacterium | reverse complement strand
ACCCACGATGATGATGCCCTGATTGTCGGGACGATACCATTTCCGGTAGTAGGCACGCAAGGTCTCGGGAGAGCAGCCATCGATCACTTTCATCAGTCCGATGGGGAAGCGCTGGCCGTAAAGAGAGCCAGGATAGAGCTCTGGCAACTTCTGCTCCAAGATTTTCTGCATACCGATGATGCGCATGCGGTATTCATTGTGCACGACGTCGCGCTCTTGGTTGATGCCATCTGCACTGAGCGTGATGCCGTTTGACCAGTCTTTCAAGACAAGCAAGCAAGAGTCCAGGGCAGAAATACGAGTGGTAGGCACATCCTGAATGTAATACACGGTCTGGTCTGTGGATGTGTAAGCGTTAAGGTTGCGACCGTATTCCACGCCGATGGACTGCAGGTACTCCTGCAAAGCGTTGTCCTTGAAATGGTCGCTGCCGTTGAAGGCCATGTGTTCCAACAAGTGAGCTAATCCGCGCTGGTCTTCGTTCTCCTGCACCGATCCCACTTTTTGTGCAATGTAGAAACTGGCCACTTTCTCAGGATAGCCATTGTGCCGAATGTAATAGGTCAGCCCGTTGTCGAGCTTGCCAATGCGCACACTCTCGTCGGTGGGAATCTTCTGCATCTGTGCATGGACAGACATACCTGCGAGAAGCATGGTCGCTAACAATAAAGATTTTAGTTTCATTTTTTCTTAATAAATTAATGTTAATTTCGTGAGAATGATTAATGAACATGCAAAATTACAAGAATTTGTTGAGACAAGGTCATTTTTATATTATTTTTGCATTGCAAAAATCAGCCTCGATGATGGAGTAATGATCATTAGTTGTCTAAAAAATGGGGACAATTTGGTTTTTATTTGATACAGATGCGACATCCCTTCGTCGACTGTTTGAATGACTCAAAATACGAGCTCATTTATATTTTTATCACGACTGGTTTATAAATCCAAGTTTTTTATCTAACTTTGTGCCCGTTTTGACGCAAAAAGTGGAAGACAGTAATAAGAAAGAGGTAGAACAGGCGCCCCAAACTGATATGAGAAGTGAGGTTGTCAATGGTTTTCGTGATGGTATTCCCATTGCGATGGGCTATTTTGCCGTGGCATTCTCGCTGGGTATTATCGCAAAAAAGGCAGGCCTAACAGCTATTCTTGGTTTTGTGAGCAGTTTTTTCACACGTGCCTCAGCTGGCGAGTATGGAGTCTATACATTGGTAGCACTGAACACAGCTTACGTGGAGATTGTAGCCATAAGCTTAGTGGCCAACCTTCGCTATATGCTGATGAGTGCGGCACTCTCACAAAAAATTGCTCCCCATACACCTTGGTATCACAGGATACTTATGGCGTGCTGCATCACTGATGAGGTGTTTGGCATCTCTGTCAACCACAAAGGTTATACACCACCGGCATACACCTATTCCGCGGCTTTGATTTCCACCCTTTGTTGGGCTTCCGGCTGTGCAGCAGGTATCATTGCCGGCGGACTGCTTCCTTCTCCCATTGTGTCGGCATTGAGTGTTGCCCTTTACGGCATGTTCATCGCCATTATCATGCCGCCATCACGCACCGACCGCAACGTGCTATATGCCGTGGTGGCCAGTTTTATCCTGAGCGGACTATGTGCCATCGCTCCTCTCGTGAAAGAATGGAGTCCAGGCACACGCACCATCGTGCTGACTGTGGGCATATCATTCCTCGCAGCTTGGCTCAAACCCATCAAGGAGACAGATCATGGAGAAGCATGAAATCATCATCTGTATCTTATTGGCGATCATCACGACCAATCTTATCCGCATCCTGCCGATGACACTCATCAAGGGCAGGATACGGAATGTGTTTCTTCGCAGTTTTCTCTATTATGTTCCTTATGTCACGCTGGCAGTGATGACTTTTCCCGCTATTGTAGAGACCACGCTGTCGCCAGTTTCAGGAATCGTCGCCCTGGTTGTCGGCATAGTTGCCGCTTGGCGTGGGGCCGGTCTGTTTCCTGTAGCCGTCATCTGTTGCACTATCGCGTATCTGATGGATGGGATTTTGAAATGAGTGTCTCAATCTTTTTTCTT
>CADCQC010000116.1 GCA_902803455.1 uncultured Prevotellaceae bacterium | reverse complement strand
GCCCGGTTTCCATTCCGTGGAAAACTCCTTTGAGATGACCGTGCGAGGCACGTCGTATACCTCCTGTCCAAACATCTCGAAATGTTTATGCTCGATGATACGTGTATACGGCACTTTTGCCTCTGTGTAATTGATGACCGCATTGCCCTGATAGTTGGGTGTGTCAAGCGTCTGCACCTCAAAGCTCACCGTTCGGAACTCCAGTTTTCCGAATCTGAATCCATAGAACTCATCGAGTTGCCCTGTGTAGACGATTCTGTCGGCCAGCGACTCCCAGTATTCCCTTTTGTCGAAGAAGTCAACGCCAGTCTGCGTATCGATTCCCTCGAGCAATCCGTCGATCAGTCTGTTGTATCCTCCGATGGGAATACCCTGGTATTTGTCATTGAAATAATTGTTGTCGAAGACGAACCTGACCGGCAGTCTTTTGATGATAAACGCCGGCAAGTCGGTACATTTTCTCCCCCACTGTTTCTCGGTATATCCCTTGATGAGTTTTTCGTAGATATCCTTTCCGATGAGCAGTTGCGCCTGCTCTTCGAGGTTTCGCGGTTCATCGGCCCCTTCCGCTTTCATTTTCTCGAGCGCCTCCGCTCTTTGTTCCTCAATTTTCTCCTTTGCCTGCTCAGGTGTGACGATGCCCCACATTTTGGAGAAGGTATTCATGTTGAAAGGCAGGTTGTAGAGTTGTCCCTGGTAGTTGGCCACCGGCGAATTGGTGTATCTATTGAACTCCACGATGCTGTTGACGAAGTCCCACACCTGTTTGTTGGACGTATGGAAGATATGTGCGCCATACTTATGCACATTGATACCCTCCATTTTCTCACAATAGACATTTCCACCCAGATGAGGGCGTTTGTCGATGACCAGGCAGCGTTTCCCCGCCAGCCTTGCCCTGTATGCGAACGTAGCCCCGAACAATCCGGCCCCTACGATCAGATAGTCATATTTTTTCATAGTCATTCAATTATATGTTATAAGGTTATCATTCATAAGATATCTTTGTTTCATGGAGCGAGATATGCCGTCAGTCTTGCGATGATATCATACAGAGAATACTCCGGCATCCATCCCAGCGCCTTCAGTTTGGTGGTATCCAGCCGTTGCATGGTAGGCGGTGCATAGCCCATGTCATCTCTCAGTTGTACCTCCACTTTAATCTTCGGATTGAAGTGGTCGCGAATGAACTCCGCCAATCCTCTTGCCGAGACAAAGGTCTCCTCGTTGGCCACGTTGTAGGCCTCCCCTGCCTCACCTTTCAACAAGATATAGAGAATGGCCGAAATGCTGTCTGTGGTATAGCAATAGGGTCTGGCCGACTCCCCTGTGGTATGCAGGATGATGTCGCTGCCCTGCGCCGCCAATCGAGTGAACTGTGCGATGACCCTGTTGTCGTCGAGTGCGATTCCAGCTCCGGTTGTCTGTGTCAGTCTGGCCACCATGACATTGAGCCCATACTCTTTGGCATAGAGATGGCACAAATTCTCCACCGCTCTCTTGGCCATGGGATAGCTGCTTCTCACGCTCATCGGGTCGAGATACCCCTGCACATCCTCTGTGATGGGATGATCGTCGGGGATACTGCCATAGACCTCGAGAGAAGACAGGTAGACAAAAGCCTTGACCCCCATCTGCCGTGCATCCTCCAGCAAGCGTCGTGACACCTCTGCGATAGAGAGGAACGTCTCCACAGGCTGTTCGACGAAGAAACGGCTGGAGGTTGGTGCGGCGCAATGCACGACAAAGTCTATGGGTCCGAGCGCTTGATAATCTACCGTCATCAAGTCGCATTCGATGAAAGCGATGCGTTCCCTCTCCTGAGCGTCAAACATCCCCATGGCCTTTTGCATGCTCCTCACCGGCGCCACCACCCTGACGCTGTCGTCGGCCGCCAACAATCCATGAATCAAAGTCGACCCGATCAGACCAGTGGCACCCGTGATCAGGAAAGCAGCATCCTTCAGTTGCTGTTTGAGGGCAAAATGCTCGGCAAACAGAGCGATATCCTCTTTTTGTATGTTGCTGATCATATCCGTATTGTTGATGACATCAGGTTTAATATCCGAAAATCTGCTGGTTCTCATGCACCTCCACCATGGCTCTGAAGATAAAGAAGTCAGACGGTGTGGTGATTTTGATATTCTCCATTGGTCCGATGATGGTATTGATGTGGTATCCATAATAACTCATCATCGTGCAAGAATCGATGAAATCATGCTTTCCTTCCTCACGCGCCTTCTCGTGCGCGTCGAGGATATCCTCAAGAATGAAACTCTGCGGTGCTCTTGCGATCAGCGATTGAGCCCTGGAAGGAATTTTCAGTTCACCGTCCTCCTGCTTGACGACAAAAGTCTCAGTGGCCGGAATACACGTGATGCAATTACCTTTCTCCGACACGGTGCGGATATTATCAGAGATGGTCTGTTCGACGATCAGCGGGCGGACGCCATCATGGATCATTACACAACTGTCGCCGGGGAAATGTTTTGCCGCCGCCGCCAGTCCGTTGTAAATGCTGTCTTGTCCCGTCTCTCCCCCCGGCACGATCTCCACCACCTTGGTGATCTCAAATTTCTTGAGTTGTTTTTTGAGGAAAGGAATCCACGGTTCGATGCACACCACAACGATGCCATCCACCTCGGGATGCAGGTCGAAAAGTTCAAGCGTGAAGATAATGATGGGTTTTCCCTGCAGTTCGAGGAACTGTTTGGGTCTCGACACCGTATTCATACGTTTTCCGCTTCCACCAGCGAAGATTACTGCGATATTTTTTCTCATGGCAAATAAAAAATATAATCGTTTATAAAGTCATTTTCTCAATGTGAAAATCTGACGACTTTCTTCAGTCTTCCCAAGAAATAATTATTCAAGATCTCGAGCACCTCCTTCATCGATTCATCCTTGCGCAGCAGGCAATAATAGATAGCCACAGAGATGAGCGCTCCGAGCAGCAGTTGCACGATATGAGGTATATCGACGAACGTCAACAAAAAAGCGGGGATACAAGCCACGACCGATCTGAAGAAATAGCCCGAATAATCCCTCACCTGCGAAATGTATCCCAATCCAAAGAGTTTCCCCGTGTAATAGGTATTGATGAATACCGATGTCTGCGACCACAAGATTTTAGAGAGGCAGACCCCGATGATGCCAAAAGGTACCGCCGAGAAAAGGATGATCGTAGCGATGATTTTTTTGATAATCTCCAATCTCAAGAACAGATCCGACCTACCTTTTACCTGCAGCAGATTGAGGTTGATGCCATTGAGGTGGTCGAACATGCAAGCGAAGCAATAGATATGCAGGAAGATGATCGACGGGCTCCATTTCTCGGTGAGGAGGAAGATGATCAGCGGTTTTGCCAGTGCAGACACCAACACACAGCCGAAGAATATGCACATGGAAGAAATGCGGATATATTTGCGGTAGACCGCCACGAGGTGCTCATCATCATCCTGTATCTTCGACAAGATCGGGAAGGTGACACTTTTGATCGACCCGTTGATGATCTGGTTGGGGAATCTGGCAAACTGTGTTCCACGCTTATAATATCCTAAAGCCCCAGCGGAGAAAGCCTTTCCGATGACAATCTGGTTGAGGTTTTTATACACCTGATTAATCAGGTTGGATACGAGTAGTTTTCCTCCGAAAGAGAACATTCTTTTAAACGAACTGATAGAGAACACGGGCAGAGGCAACCAACGGCAATACCAGCAGATGAAGATGACATTGATCGTGGCCAGGATCAGATCCTGATAGACCAGCGCCCAGACGCCGAAACCATGATAAGCCATGAGAACGCCAGCAACGCCAGCGATGAGAGAAGAATACATGCTTCTTCTGGCGAGCGCCTTGAAATCAATCTTGATGACGAGTTGCGTGACCTGCACCGAACTGATAGACCTGATGATCAATCCGATGGCCTGCATCCTAAGGATATCCGTCAGGATAGGCATCTTGAAGAAGACCGACACCCAAGGAGCGGAGAAGAAAAGGATGATATAGATGAGGATGGCGACCACGATATTGAAATAGAACACGGTGGAGAAATCCACCTGGTCGCGGTTTTTCTTCTGTATGAGCGCATTGGTGAATCCACTGTCGATGAACGTGCTGGAGATGCTGAGAAAGACAGCGAGCATCCCCACGGTACCATAATCAGCCGCAGTGAGCAAGCGGGCCATAATGAGACCGAGAAAGAAATGTATTCCTTCCACGGAGAATTTCTCTATGGTCCTCCATTTTACGCCAGAAATTGTCTCCTCTTTGATAGATGTCATAAATCTTCAGTGGATTCTTCGGATATTGCCGCAAAGTTAGGTAAAAATAATGTATCCACCAAAAGATAAAGACTTAGAAGAGCTTATAAGTCGATTTACTTCAAATAAAACCATTTTCCAAGATACTTGTGAATGAAGAAACAAGCGATCAAGATCAATACAGATGCCACCGCACAGAGCAGGAAATCGTGTCTGTCGCAATGGGTTCTATAGGTATAGTTGAATAAAGACTGTGCACAAAGGATGGTGATCAGCGAGTTGGCCCATTCGGCTGCCCATGCCCTCTGTCTGAAGGCACCACACAAAAGAATGACGGCAAGAGAACCTGCGAATGCCGCCCCATAGAAAAAGAGCACTCTGAGAGGCAAAAAAGGAAAATGTCCAAAATCTACGGTGTCGAGACTGATTTTACAATTGAGATGAGTCATGGGGATCGACACGAGGAACAGTAATACAGCCCAAACGATGATCCATCTGCCCTGCACCATTTTGCAGAACCATCCTTTACCATAGAAGCCCACCAGATAGAACGGGAAAGCCATCAGCGCTCCCCCCAGCCGAAAGTAGTTGCATCTCCAGACGGTCAGTCCGGCAAGCATCAACGCCAGCACCACCAACGTCCATCTGTATCTGTTGGCCAAGTCCATCATCAGTTTGCACCACAGCAGGACAACCAAGAACCATGTGGGTCCACATGGAAAATGGGCACTCCCAAAGACAAAACTTTCAATGAATTCCTTCCCGCATTTCACAAAAACCCCTATCAAGCCCAATCCTTCCATCCTCGTTATATGCCAAATGCCGAGTGTAATGCAGAAGGGCGTCAAGAACAAGAAGAGAATATTCCAGAAGATAAAAGGCCAGAAAATCGACCTCAGATATTTCCGCCATGGGATCTTCCCGTAATCCTTATGAAGCATTCCACTGATAAAGAAGAACAACGGCACGTGAAAGGCATAGAAATAGGGCCTTATTGTCATGTCTTTAGTAGGAATCAAATGTCCGAAAATGACAAGATACATTGTCAACAAACGCGCATAATCGAGAAATGGCAACCGTTTGTTGGCTGAAGGTACAGGAGATTGGTTCATTATCATGATCCCTTTGGGGAAATAAGAAAATATTTTTTATATATTTTTATATAT
This sequence comes from uncultured Prevotellaceae bacterium, assembly GCA_902803455.1. GTDB lineage: Bacteria > Bacteroidota > Bacteroidia > Bacteroidales > Bacteroidaceae > Prevotella. The sequence continues at coordinate 1,646 of CADCQC010000116.1, read as the reverse complement.
TATAACTCTTTTTCATCGCAATTATTGCCTTCGCGCCGTCAGAATCGCCTTTTCTGCTTTTTTTATCAAGAATCTGAGGATAAATGTCTACCTTTGTGCCCTAAAACCATGCTCGTGCACCTCTGAATCCCATTTTTGGAGAATGTGCATCGAGTGATCATCAACGACAGATATGAATATAGCAGTAGTAGGAACCGGTTATGTGGGTTTGGTGAGTGGCGCCTGTTTTGCAGAGATGGGTGTCCATGTAGCCTGTATTGATATTGATGCCCACAAGATAGCCCAGTTGCAATCCGGTGAAGTGCCCATCTATGAGCCAGGGCTGAATGAGATGGTCAGGAAGAACGTCTCAGCCGGCCGTCTGACTTTCACCACAGATCTGAAAGAAGTGCTTGATGAAGTGTCACTGGTATTCAGTGCGGTAGGCACCCCACCCGACGAAGACGGTTCAGCCGATCTGAGTTATGTGCTTGGCGTGGCCCGTGAGTTTGGCCAGCACATCAAGCATTACGCCGTCTTGGTGACCAAGTCGACTGTTCCCGTAGGCACCGCAGCCAAGGTGAAGTCCGTCATAGAAGAAGAACTGCAGCGTCGCGGTGAGCACATCCCCTTTGATGTCGCCTCCAACCCCGAATTTCTGAAAGAAGGCAGTGCCATCAAGGATTTCATGAGTCCCGACCGTGTGGTCGTGGGCGTGGAATCCGACCGTGCCCGTTCGTTGATGACCCGTCTGTACCGTCCGTTCCTGCTCAACAATTTCAGGGTGCTGTTCACTGATATCCCCTCCGCCGAGATGATCAAGTATGCCGCGAACTCGATGCTCGCCACCCGTATCAGTTTCATGAACGACATCGCCAATCTCTGTGAGATTGTGGGTGCCGATGTGGAGATGGTGCGCCGCGGTATCGGTGCCGACACCCGCATCGGTCGCAAGTTTCTCTATCCCGGTTGCGGTTATGGCGGCAGTTGTTTTCCCAAGGATGTGAAGGCCCTCATCAAGACAGCCGAGAACAACGGTTATACGATGCGGGTGCTGAAGGCCGTGGAAGAGGTGAACGAGTCGCAGAAGAAAGTGCTCTTCTCCAAGTTGTCACGTCAGTTGGGCGATTTGACCGGCAAGCGTATCGCCATCTGGGGCCTTGCTTTCAAGCCCGAGACCGACGACATGCGTGAGGCCCCCTCATTGGTGGTGATCGAACAACTGCTGTCGGCCGGTTGCACGGTGCGCGTCTACGACCCTGTGGCCATGGACGAGTGCCGCCGTCGCATCGGAGACCGGGTGGAGTATGCGAAAGACATGTATGACGCCCTGCTCGATGCAGACGCGATGCTGATGCTCACAGAATGGAAACAATTCAGGTTGCCCAGTTGGGGCGTCATCAAGAAGACGATGCGCAACGCACTGGTGATTGACGGCCGCAACATCTATGATGCCGAGGAGTTGGACGAATACGGTATCCGTTACTCCTGCATCGGCCGCTGAGCCTGTTTTTCCTGCAAGAAGCGCAATTCAGCCTCCAGCATCTCCAGTTTCGGCATCTCCGCCCCCACCTTCTTAGCCTCCATGATCGGACGAGTATAGAGATAATCGATCTCCATCGGCCGATGGAAGTCGTAGTCAAGTTTCATGCTCGGCGAATAAGGTG